>DFFH01000020.1:48159-88008 GCA_002368805.1 Mageeibacillus sp. UBA3781
GAGCGACCGCCTCCTAAGCGGTAGGCCGGAGGTTCGAATCCCCTCGTGGACGCCAGAATGACTCCCTGTATCAGAAATAATCTGGTGCGGGGAGTCTTTCTTTTTATCGGAGCGTTGATTTATAATGGCTTTAGATTGACATGCAGGAGGGATCATTATGAAAACACTGATCGTAGTTGATATGCAGACGGATTTTGTTGATGGTGCGCTTGGCTCAAAAGAGGCGGAAAAGATCGTTTCCAACGTCGTAAAGAAGATAAAGACTTATGTCAAAAACGGCGGGCGCGTGATCTTTACTCAGGATACTCATAAGAAAAACTATCTATCGACAAGAGAAGGCAAATATCTGCCGGTTACGCACTGCATTAAGGGCTCTGACGGTTGGAAGATCCTTGAAAAGGTCAGGAATGCGGCACCGGAAGACGCATTGGTCATTGAGAAACCTTCTTTCGGATATACGGGATGGAAAAGCATCCTTAAAGGAGATACGGATCCGGTCGAGCTGATCGGGCTTTGCACGGATATATGTGTCGTATCCAATGCCCTTACTATTAAGAATCTCTTCCCGGAAAGAGATATTGTAGTTGATAGTGCCTGCTGCGCGGGTGTTTCGCCTTCTTCCCATGATGCAGCGCTGACCACGATGAAGTGCTGTCAGATCGATGTTTTACATGAAGGAAAAGAACCTTGGAGGAAAGCATAATATGAAGCTGGATAGAATCATCACAAGTCTCCTTGAGACAGATATGTATAAGTTTTCCATGGGACAGGCGATTTATCACCAGTACCCGTCTTATAAGACGACCTGGACTTTTCGCTGCAGAAACAAAGATGTCCATTTCACATCTGAAATGATCCGGGAAATCAAAGATCAGCTCATGGCATACTGTGAACTGCGTTTCACGGAAGAAGAACTCGCTTATCTGGATAGTATCAAATGGATAAAGGGCTCTTACATTGATTTCCTGCGCCTTTGGCAGCCCCGTTTTGAAGACTTCGAGATCACGACAGACGCGGAGTGTGGTCTTTCTATCGAGACCCGGGGAACCTGGCTCAACACCTCTATGTATGAGATCCCGACTCTGGCGATCGTCAATGAGGTATATTTCCGCATGTCGTATAACTATGATGAATTGATCAAGAGCTTTGAAGAGCGTCTTTCCGAGAAGATCGGATGGCTTAGTAGCGGCAAATACTGTATCTCTTCATTCAGCGAATTCGGCATGAGACGCCGCCTTTCCGCTCAGGCTCAGGAGATGGCGGTAAAAGCACTGGCAGAGGCAGATCTCGGTGAAAGTAAGTTTGTCGGAACATCGAATGTGTATCTGGCTAAGAAATATAACCTTACTCCGGTAGGAACTATGGCCCATGAGTGGATCATGTGTATCGGACAGGGCGATCATAAGCATAATCCGGCATATTCCAACTGGTATGCGCTGAGGGCTTGGGTGGATGAGTATGGCGTTCTGAATGGAACCGCTTTAACGGACGCGATTACGACGGATTGTTTCTTAAGAGACTTCCAGCTTACATATTCCACGCTCTTTTCCGGTGTCCGCCATGATTCCGGCGACCCGATCGAGTGGGGAGAGAAGATGATCTCCCATTATAATTCACTCGGCATAGATTCAAAAACAAAGACGCTGCTTTTCTCAGACAGCCTGAATTTTGAAAAAGCAGATAATATCTACCGTCATTTCCGTGACCGTGCGAAGGTGGCCTTTGGTATCGGAACATACATCGCGAACGATACATGTGTGCCGGCTCTGAATATTGTCATGAAGACGACTCTTTGTAACGGGCAGGATGTTGCGAAGATCTCCGATGTCGATGGAAAGGGAATGTGTAAGAATCCTGACTATGTCCATTATCTCCAGCGCTGTATCGACTGGCGTATGGAGCATGAGTAAAATCTTTTCCGACCTTTAAACGACTTGATTTTACAGGCGGCATCCATGAAAAAAGATGCCGCCTGTCTTTATATCCAACTTGACATATCTTTAAATAATCGGTATATTTGTTGTGCTTTAAAAGCAATGCCAATGTGGCTCAGGGGTAGAGCAATTCACTCGTAATGAATAGGCCGTGGGTTCGATTCCCACCATTGGCTCCAGAAGAACTGTCTTTGATGCGGGCATATCGCGAAGAGACGGTTCTTTTTTTCTGAGATTTTATTGTATAATGAAATTGCTTACAATAATGAGGATTCAGGAACGGTACACTTTCTTTGACCAGATATTCGGAAAAGATTCAAAATCCACGATTTGGACGCTTAAGAAGACCTTTCGCGCTGCTTATGATCCTTGCATTTGCGATGAGTTTTTCGTCTTGTAAGAAAGTGCATAGTGATTATCCGTCGATCCCCACATCTGAGACAGAGCAGACCACTCAGACAAGCGGGAATGAAATCATTCCGGAAGAAAAATCTCTTGAGATCACGATCGCATCTCCGCTTTCCTACGAAACATGTCAGTATCTGGCGAAGCTTTACTATGCCAAATCCGAAGGATTGCTCGGCGACGGTGTTACCGGTGATAATGTCGATCTTGCGTTTTTGGATTCGGTTGATATTCCGTTTGTTCTTAATGTGTACAGCACATCTGAAACCGGCTGTAATACTACTGCTCTGAATCAGTGGAAAAGCAGCGGTGATATGCCTGATATTTTCCTTACGGATTCTTTTGATCAAGTGGTTTCCGAGTCTTTCGCCGCACCGATCACAGAATATCTCGCTGAAAACCCTCTTTTGTCCGCAGATCGAATCTATTCCGGACTTCTTTCTTCGTTTTGTGCCGATGGAAAACAGTATGGTATCCCGTATCAGACTTCCGCGGCCGTGCTTTTCTGTGATATGGAGGTTTTGCGTTCCGGTGGGATCTCCTCCGTAAGTTTCCGTCAGACGAGAAGCTCACTTCTTCAGATGCTTTCCGAGCTGGAAAAACTAAATGAAGAAACACAGACGGTACTTCCTTTTTATCTCGCAGGGAATATGATGCCATACCTTCCGGGAGCCATGTTTAACAGCGAATATCTTTCTGCATCTGATCCGGAAAAGAGGAAAGAACAGGCATATCGCGACTCGATGTCCTATGTGGAGTCGATCATCCGCGCCGGGTATTCGTATGAGAGTCTTACCGATGAACAGGCAACGGAATTGTTCTCCGGTGTATCTCCGCTGCTTTCAAGAAAAGTAGGCGTATGGTCCGGAACGACAGATGATCTGATGATCTACGATAACTACATGCCGCATACGCTGTGTCTGATGCAGTTTCCGGGACTTCGCGAAGATGAGTATTCATCACCGCTTCTGATCAGTTATCCGCTGCTTGTCTCATCATCATGTCAGCATCCGAAGGAAGCATGTGATCTTGCTTGTTTTATGGCATTTGATGAGGACGCGCTGCTTCTGACATCGAGACTTCAGCCGAGACAGGGCTATCTGCCTTCGGTATCCTCTCCGTCTGTATGGAAAAGTTATGTAAAAGCACAGAAGTACGGAGATTTCCTGGAGCAGTATCAGCCGCTTATGTCGAGAGCGATCATGATCCCTGCTGTTTCCGGAAGTTCCGAATATGCGAAGGATCAGGAATATGTAAAGGAGTATATCGAAAGCCTGAATATCAAGAAGGTTAGGGAATCTGACAGCACAGAACCAACAAAGAGGAGTTAGACGTGGCTGACATTCGATTATCGCCAATTCGGATATTGGATTCTTCTAAGATCCGGGAACAGAGGATTCTGGATCCCGTGACTGATGATGTGCCTTCTTTTATCCGTGCGGTGCTCTCCGATTCGAATCGCAAGTATTTCACAGCTTCACTTATTGAGGATCAAAAAGAACAGCTATTTGGTGTTCTGGGTCTTGAGAATTATTCGGCGAAGAACAGAAGTGCCGATGCCGTGATGTATTTCCCGGATACCGCCCTTTCCGGCGATCTTCCTGATGTCAGTCAAGAACATAGAACGTCTGCATTTGACAGCCTTCTCAGATATGCTTTCTTTGATCAGCAGATCCACCGGGTCTCCATGCTTATTCCCGTAACGGATGAAGAATCCGAGAAGATCCTTCTTTCCTGCCATATGCAGCAGGAAGCTGTCCTTGATGAAGCTCTGTATGTGGATGGCGCGTATTGCGACGGCGCTTTATTCTCTCTCCTTGATTCCGAGTATCCGGATTACTCTGTCGGATTTGTACCTTTCCGAAAAGGTGTCGTCGCCATCCGTGGTGATAATGAAGTGATCGAGATGACTAGATTCTTTTCTTACGGGAAACCGGTGGAAGGAAATCTCGAAAGAAATGTTGCCATTCGTACCGGCATCGCAGATAGCTCCGGCGTGCTGAAGGAAGAGGGTTCCCCGGAATATAAGGATCTTTTCGATATGCAGTTTCCAAAAGAAGTCATGCGCTGTATGACGGAATTGAATGAATACTTCATGAAGAGAAGAACATCATTTACGATTCATGCAAAACCGCTGCATGGCAGTGATTTTCAGAAGAAAGTATGGGATCAGGTCAGCACCATCCCATATGGTGTTACAAAGAGTTATGAAGATATTGCGCTCGATCTCACCGGCGGAGATAAAGTGTCGGCGAGGAATCTGACCCGTGCCGTGGGTGCCGCCTGTGGTGACAATCCGCTGCCGATCCTCGTCCCGTGTCACCGTATCATCGGTAAAGACGGCCGTCTTGTCGGCTTTTCCGGCGGACTTGAGATCAAAGAATTTCTTCTCAATCATGAAATGTTCGGCATACATCTTGCGTAGCCGTCTATAAAGGAGATTATTATATGAAAATTGAAATGCCGCCATCCACTATGCTCAATCCTGTACCGGTAGTGATGGTGTCCTGTGCGGGAAAAGAACCCATGAAGATCGGCAAACGCCCGAATATCATTACTTGCGCTTGGGCGGGTACGGTAAACTCCGAGCCGCCGATGGTTTCGGTATCGATCCGTAAATCCCGTCATTCCCATGACCTTATCTGCGAGACACAGGAGTTTGTGATCAATCTGGTCTCGGAAGAACTTGCTAAGGCTTGCGATTATTGCGGTGTACGGTCCGGGGCAAATGAGGATAAGTTCGATAAGCTGGACCTTCATGCCGTACCCTCGCCCCATCTGGAATTTGCTCCGATGATCGAAGAAGCCCCGCTTTCGATCTCCTGCAAGCTTAAGGATATCCTCGAGCTTGGATCCCATGATATGTTTCTTGCGGAAGTGGTTGGCGTATCCGTGGATGAAAAACTTCTGAACAATAAGGGCAAGATCTGCCTGGAAAAAGCGCATCTTGTGACATATTGCCATGGCGATTATTACTCGATCGGAAAGGTTCTGGGCTTTTTCGGATACTCTGTTGCGTCAAAAGAAGCATTGAGAAGGCGGATGCCCCCGAAAAAGACGAAGAAGAGTAACAAAAAATAAATAGTAAATAAGTATATTAAGTTGACAATCGAAGTAATTATTCATTAAAATTATATGGGTTCGAATCATCGAACGTATTTTTGAATCTTGAAAACTAAATATTGGAGGTGAGTACCATAGAACTTTGGTTAGCAATTCTATTGATTGTAATTGCTCTCGTAGTCGGTGCTCTCATCAGTGTATGTTTTTCCGTATTATATTACCGCAAGGGTATGTCCGCAAAACAGCAGAAGCTGGAAGCAGATGTGGCTAAAGCAGAAGAAGATGCAGAAAGAGTGATTGGTGAGGCGCAGAAGAATGCAGAAAGCAGAAAGAGAGAACTTCTTTTACAGGCGAAAGAGGAGATAACTAACGCGAAACTCGATCTTGAGAAGGACGTTAGAGAGAAGAAATCCGAAATCGCCAGAGAAAGAAACCGTCTCGAGCAGAAAGAGGAATCTTTAAACCGCAAGATCGAAGCGATGGAACAGAAGGAAAGTGCTCTTGACTCCCGTGTCAGCGATGTAATGGCTATGGAAGAAAAGGCAAAAGAACTGGAACGTCAGAAAGTGATCGAGCTGGAAAAAGTTTCCGGATTATCTGTAAGTGATGCTCGAAACCTGGTTCTTGATGCTGCTCAGCGTGAGTACAGCCATGATATGGCAGTGATGCTGAAGCAGATGGAAGAACAGGCAAAGGCTGAAGCGGACAAGAAGTCCCGCGAGATCGTCGTTAATGCGATCCAGCGCTATGCTTCAGACTATGTGTCCGAAGTGACCGTTTCGGTTGTGTCCCTGCCGAATGACGAAATGAAGGGACGTATTATTGGTCGTGAAGGAAGAAATATCCGTGCGATCGAGACCAGCACAGGTGTTGATATTATCATCGACGATACTCCTGAAGCTGTTATTCTATCGAGTTTTGACCCAATCCGGCGTGAGATCGCCCGATTGACAATTGAAAGATTGATTTTGGATGGCCGTATCCATCCTGCGAGAATCGAAGAGATGTCTCACAAAGCCCGTAAAGAAGTCAACCAGACGATCAAGCAAGAGGGTGAAAGAGCCGCTTTTGATACAGGAATCGTCGGACTGAATCCGGAGATCATCAAGTATCTCGGACGTTTGCGTTATCGTACAAGCTACGGGCAGAATGTGTTGCAGCATTCAATTGAAGTCGCCTGGCTTGCCAGCATGATGGCGGCTGAATTAGGTCTGGATGAGATGCTTGCTCGTAGAGCAGGCTTGTTGCATGATATCGGAAAGGCTGCTGACTTTGAACTTGAGGGTTCTCATATTGAGTTAGGTGCAGATATTGCCCGTCGTTATAAAGAAAACGATACGGTAGTAAATGCGATCATGTCCCACCACGGTGACGTTGAGCCTACAACAGAGATCGCTGTCCTGGTTGCAGCAGCGGATGCGATTTCTGCGGCGAGACCGGGTGCCCGTCGTGAGAACATGGAAACTTATGTAAAGAGAATCCAGAAGCTTGAAGAAATCGCTACCAGTTTTGATGGTGTCGAGAAAGCCTTTGCGATCCAGGCAGGTCGTGAAGTGCGTGTTATCGTCAGCCCGGATAAGGTATCCGATGATGATATGATCTTAAGAGCCCGTGATATCTGTAAGAGGATCGAGGAAGAACTCGATTATCCGGGACAGATCAAGGTCAATATAATCCGTGAAACACGTGCCTCGGATGTAGCAAAGTAAACCGAAACAAAAAAAGAGTCTATTTCATTACGGAATAGGCTCTTTTTTATGGTAAAATAAGGGACAGTATTTAGAATAGAGGAATATATCTTGCGGGTCCTTTTTGTCGGTGATGTGGTTGCCCATCCGGGAAAACGCATTTTGAAGAATAAACTGAAATCATTCCTTGCCGAAAAGCAGGTGGATGTCTGTGTTGTAAACGCGGAAAATGTGGCGGCCGGTCTCGGCATTAATTACGCTTCGGCAAAAGAGATCTTTTCTTTTGGAGCGGATTGTATCACCTTGGGAAACCATGCTTTTTCCTGTGCGGGATATCTTCAGTTTGCGGAGTCCGAGAAGAAAGTGGTCCGTCCAGGAAACGTAAGTTCATCCTGGCCGGGATATCCCGAGTACCTGATCGATCTGGAGCAGAAAGGCCGGCTTTTAGTCGTTCCTATCATGGGACAGGTATTTGTTACCCCTCTTGCAAATTCACCATTTGAGTATTTTACTGCGAATATTGACCGTTGGAAATCGGAGTATGATCCTACGAATATTCTTATCGATTTTCATGCGGAAACGACCAGCGAAAAAGGAGCCATGGGATTTTTCTGCGACGGACGCGTCTCGCTTGTGTTAGGGACGCATACGCATGTGCAGACAGCGGATGAGATGATCCTTCCATGCGGTACCGGATATATCAGTGATGTCGGCATGTCCGGTACACTGAACGGAATCCTCGGTATGGATGCGGAAGCTTCGATCCGGCGTCTTTCAGATAAACTCCCTGCCAGATATCAGCCTGCGGAAGGACCTGCAGTCATGCATGCAATCCTGGCGGATCTGGATACGAAAAACGGAAAATGCCTGAAAATAGAAAGGGTAAAAGTATATGAATAAAGAACTACGTAAGCCGACCTGGATGACATATGTTATCTTTTCTGAACTGTTTGTCGTTCTTGTTTTTATCGATCAGTTCACCAAGGATCTTATTGTAAAATCACTTGCGCTTTCACAGGTCGATCCGATCATCAAGAATTTCCTTTCCCTGATGTATGTAAGAAATACCGGCAGTGCTTTTAGCATGTTTGCCAGTAAATCCTGGGGAGTGACCATGCTCTCAGTGATCTCCACGGTGGCTCTGATCGTTCTTTTGTTCCTTTCCTTTTTCGTTCTGGTAAGATTCCGCAGCAGAAGACTGTCGGTCGTTCTTATTTTCCTTTCCGCAGGTACGCTGGGAAATCTTATCGACCGCATTCGCTTCAAGTATGTCATCGACTTTATCCGTTTCGATTTCGGTTCTTATACCTTCCCGATCTTTAACGTCGCGGATATCTATGTCACACTTTCCTGTATCGTTTTGGCTGTAATGCTGCTTTTTAATGAGAAGTTTATTCCCGAGATCCCGTTCTCATCCAAGGAAGAAGAGAAACAGGAAGAATCCGGCAATCTTTTCCCGAAAGAAGATATCAGTGCGGATGACCGCTACCGTGAGGATAAGTAATGATCGAGTCGTATATTGTTGAAAACTATACCGGACGCGTAGATGCATATATTCCCAAGGTATGCCCGGATCTGACCAGATCCCGTGCCGCACAGCTGATCGCGGATGGAGCTGTCCTGATCGACGGGAAGCCCGTCAAAGCTTCTTTTAAAGTCCAGGGAGGAGAGAAGATCGACATCGATTTTCCGCCGCCGGTCGATACCGATGCGAAGCCGGAAAATATCCCTCTGGATATCGTTTATGAGGATGACGATCTGATCATCATCAATAAACCGCAGGGAATGGTCGTGCATCCGGCTCCCGGTCATTATTCCGGGACCCTTGTAAATGCGCTTCTTTACCACTGTGCCGGAAAACTCTCGGATATTAACGGTGTCATCCGGCCGGGTATCGTTCACCGTATCGATATGGACACCTCCGGCCTGATGGTCGCAGTCAAGAATAATGAGACACATCTGGCGATGGCGGAGATGATCGCACAGCATGAAGTCGTCAGAGAGTACCGTGCATGCGTGTATGGAATTGTTGATTCGGATAAGGGAACGATCCATGCTCCGATCGGAAGAGCGTTGAACGACAGAAGAAAGATGACAGTCTGTGAGGGCGGAAAAGACTCCATTACACATTTTCAAGTCCTTGAAAGATTTAGAAAAGGCACGGATCTTCTATGCCGTCTCGAGACAGGCCGTACGCATCAGATCCGCGCGCATATGACATATATCGGTCATCCGTGTATCGGAGACCCGCTATATGCGCCGAAACGCGAAAAATATAATCTCTGTGGACAGGCACTTCACAGTACATCGATCCGCTTTGTCCATCCGAGAACAGAGGAGATCATGGACTTTAAAGCAGATGTTCCGGAATACTATAAGACACTTCTGGATCTTCTGAGAAATGATGTCTGAAGGAGGAACGCCCTTGAACGAAGAATTGGTTTTGCATGTTGATCACCTTTTTGAAATTGCATCGAGCAACTGTGCCTGGCTGAAGATCGTATCCGAGATTTTCGGCTGTGAAGTGGTGGCATTAGACTCCGGTATCGCGATAAAGGGAAGCGCTGACGATGTCCATAAAGCGGAGACCGTTATTTCGGCGATGGATAAGATCCTCGGGAAAAAGGAACAGCTGGATCTTCTTTCCGTTCGGTATCTGTGTCTTCTGGAGAATGAAAACCGTCTTTCAGACTTTATGGCGGATGAAGATCCGGTGATCCTGACTACGCCTTCCGGCCGTTCTGTCCGGGCAAAGACTCTCGGTCAGCGTGTATATGTGGATGCCATGTCAAAAAATGATGTGGTCATCTGTAAGGGCCCTGCCGGTTCCGGTAAGACTTTCCTCGGAGTTGCAATGGCCGTGCTGGCACTTAGAAACCGATCAGTTTCCCGGATCATTCTGACGCGTCCTGCCGTCGAAGCAGGGGAGAAACTCGGTTATCTTCCGGGCGATATCGAAGAAAAAGTCGATCCTTATATGCGCCCGATCTATGATGCACTTCTCGAGCTCATGGGCAGGGAAGCCTTTGAGCGTAATCTGGAGCGCGGTATCATCGAAGTGTCGCCTCTTGCATATATGCGCGGTAGAAATCTCGATGATTCTTTTATACTTCTGGATGAGGCGCAGAATACTACGATCGAGCAGATGATGATGTTCCTTACCCGTATGGGCATGAATTCCCGCGTCTGTGTCTGCGGGGATACGACACAGATCGATCTTCCTTCCGGATATCCGAACGGCCTTGACGATGCGATGCGCGTTCTCCGTGATATTTCCGGGATTTCTACAGTTTCATTACAGGAGACCGATATTGTCAGAAATCCGTTGGTACAAAAGATCATAATGGCTTATAATGCAAGGGAGAGGAGAAGATCCTGACGATGCGTAGTTCTAAGAAGAACCAGAAATTGTTTAAAGTGATGCGAATCATTGCAATCGTGCTTTTGGCGGTACTGATGGTGGCGATCGTTTACTTTGGTTCTCTTCCGAAGCAGTATGATGTCTATCAGGGTCAGACCAGTGAGTACGATATTTCGGCTACAAGAACGGTGACAGACTCCTATGAGACAGAGCGCCGTGCCCGTATTGCAAGATCGTCTGTTTCTCCGATCTATGTTATTTCTTCCGATATTACCAAAGAGAATGAAGAACTTGTGGAGGAATTCTTCAATTATTGCGAGGAACTCCGTAAAGCCAATATCGATGATGTGGGTGTCGTGATACGTAATAAAGCGGAGATGGGAACGCTTCTCCAGAAGGGCGTAAAAGAGTCCTACTCGATCGAACTCTCCGATGAAGTGGCATATACTCTGGCGAATATCTCCTTTGTGGACTATTCCTATGTTGAGTTTGAAGCGAATGAGATCACAGGTATGATCACGATGAATACGCTTGATGCCCAGACGCTCCAACAGGAGATCAGCAACTACGTTTCCTACATGGAAGACAGCCGTACGCATGATAGTATGGAATATGTCTCTCAAAAAGATCTGGTCCGTACCCTCTTGAACCAGCTTCTTAAGCCAAATGCCGTTTATGATGAAAAAGCGACCGAGAACGCACGTGTTGCTGCTTATAAAAATGCTATAAGCGAACCGGTCATGATCCAGAAAGGTAACCGTATCGTCAGTGTCGGTGAGACCATCACCCCGCACGTGTACAGCCAGCTTCAGGATCTGAACCTTCTGCCGACGAATTCTTTTAACTATATGCTCCTGTTCGGTATTATCGTGTATATGTGCATTATCGTTGCCGCAGGTGCCTTTTATCTTTCGCGCTATGATGAGAAGGAACATATCGATTCCAAGACGTTTATCGCTCTTATGCTGGCGTTTATCGTGCCTTTGATCAGCAGCCGCTATCTGACATCGATCTCTCCGCTTTTTACGACGATCATGTTTACGGCGGTCATCTTCGCGATCTATCTCGGTATCCAGGGCGGTATTACGATGAGCTGGCTGTCGCTTCTTGTCATGCTCCCGATGAGCGGCTTTAATACGGAACTTATCTTCGTATCCGCGATCTCGATCTTTGTCTGCTCGGTTGTAGCCGGTCAGAAGAATCATAAGTTTAATGCAGCTACACTGATCATTCTTTCGTGTGTCGCTTCACTGATGTCTTCTCTCGGTTATAATCTCGTTACGCAGTCCTCAACGACGGATACTTTTAATTCCGCACTGTGGAGCGTGATCAGTACCGGATGTTCCGTTGTTGCCGCAATCGGCTTCCAGCCGCTTTTCGAGCTGATTTCCAATTCCGCGTCTCCGATGCGTCTTCTGGATCTTGCCCAGCAGAGCCATCCGCTTCAGAAGAGACTGTTCCTCGAGGCTCCCGGTACTTCCCAGCACAGTATGATGGTGGCAAACCTTGCCGATGCTGCTGCGGAAGCGATCGGTGCGAATGCTCTTCTTGCGAAGGTCGGCTCTTACTACCATGACATCGGTAAACTCGAAAGACCGGAATATTTCACCGAGAATCAGCAGGATAAAGTAAATCCGCATGATAATCTCAGTATAGAAGAGAGTGTTGCGATCATTACTTCGCACCCGTCGGATGGCCTGAAACTTGCGAAGAAGTATCGTCTTCCGCTTGCGATCCAGAATATTATCCTCGAGCATCACGGAACCACTTGCCCGGGTTATTTCTATCTCAAAGCGAAGAAAGAGGCGCAGGAGAAAGGACTGCCTGAGCCCTCCAAGGAAAATTTCGCATATAAGGGATCCGTTCCATCGACGCGTGAATCGGCGATCATCATGATCGCTGACTCCTGTGAGGCGGCGGTACGTTCACGTGGAGTACATGACGTAGAAGAGGCGGAAGTGCTTTTCCGTCAGATCGTGAAGCAGAAGATCGATGAGGATCAGCTGGTCCACTCCGGCTTGTCCTTCGATGATATCGAGAAGATGATCCGTGCATTTATTCAGGTATATGCCGGCTTCTTCCATGAAAGGGTGAAATATCCGGAATGATGATCAATATAGAGAATAAGACCCGTTCTTTTCAGAAGGACGATGTAAAAGAGTTTTCCGCTTATCTGGAAAAAGCACTGGCACTCCTTATTTCCAAGGAGTATATCGATCCTGATCTTTCCGGATCGGATGCGGAGATCTCCGTGGATGTCCGGCTGGTCGGAGAAGATACTATCCGTAAGCTGAATGCCGAGTACAGAGAAAAAGACAGTGTGACCGATGTTCTTTCTTTCCCGATCCTCGATATGATGGACGGGAAACTCTCGGAAAAGCTCATGCCGTATGACTTTACATATCAGAACAGTAAGAAGATCCTTCCGATCGGCGATGTTGTCATCTGCCCGGAAAAGGCCAGAAAACAGGCGGAAGAATATGGACATTCGATGCAAAGAGAGATGGTATTTCTGGCGGTTCACTCCTTCCTTCATCTTCTCGGATTTGATCATGAACACGGAAGAGATGAGGGTATCATGTTCGAAAAGCAGGATGATATCATGAATGAGATCGGGCTCCCGAGATCCTCGGACAGCCTTCACGTATCTCAGGAGGAACATCCCGTAGGTGAGATGCTTGCACACTGCGGATACTGTGCGATTGTCGGCCGTCCGAATGTGGGTAAATCCACACTTCTGAATACGATTTCCGGGATGAAACTTGCGATCGTCTCCCATAAGCCGCAGACGACAAGAAACAACATCCAGGCGATTTATAACCGTGACGATGCACAGGTGATCTTCGTGGATACACCCGGTATTCATAAGCCGCAGTCGAAGCTCTCCGAGTTTATGGTGGATTCTTCTTTCCGCGCGGCAAAGGGTGCGGATGTCGTGGTCCTTATGGCTGACGGAAGATTTGAAAAACCGGCATCTGTCGAGATCCGTGCGGCGGAGATGGCCAGGAAACTTAAAAAACCGATGATCCTCGCGGTAAATAAAGCAGATGCGGTATCTAAGGAATCACTTCTCCCTCTTATCGCGAACTACTCGAAGATCGCGGACTTTACCGATATTGTGCCGATCTCTGCGCTGAAAGATGATGGTGTGGATGAACTGATGAATGCGATCATCCGCCTTCTGCCTTCTCAGCCGAGATATTTCCCGATCGAAGAGGTGACAGACCAGTCGGAAAGAGAGATCTCTTCGGAGCTGATCCGCGAACAGATCCTGCACTTTACAAATGAAGAGATCCCTCATGGCACTGCAGTCGAGATCGATTCTTTTGAAGAAGTCCTGAAAGACGATGCCATTGACAGCTACGACAGAAGCCTGATCCGTATCCATGCTTCGATCATCTGTGAGAAAGATTCCCATAAGAGTATTCTTCTCGGCAAAAATGGTCAGATGATCAAGCGTATCGGAACAGCGGCGCGTGAGAATATCGAGAAAATGACCGAGTGTAAGGTATTCCTCGATCTTCATGTAAAAGTTAGAAAAGATTGGAAGAATCGTCAGGTATTCCTCGACGAGTTTGGATACAAAAAGAAGGATGATTAAACATGGGAGCGAGTTTTTCCATTCGCGGAATCGTGATCGCTTCCAGACCGCATCGTAATCAGGATGCCATTATCACGATATTCACGCCTCAACAGGGATTGATCTCCGTGATGGTACCCGGTGCCAAGAAGCATTCCTCACGGCTTGCGCCACTTGCAACGCCTCCTCTTCTGGCTGACTTCATGTTAAGTGAAAGCAAAGGCTTCTATTATCTGAAGGAAGGGGAGACTGTCGAGAGTTTCCGCGGTCTTTATGATTCTTTTGAAGCACTTACCTGTGCCTCACATATCCTTGAGATCATCAAGGATACAGCAGTGGATCCGGAATCATCACAGGCGCTGTTTCCGCTTCTGGTATATGTTCTGTATGACCTTTCCAAGCATCCGGAGAAATACAGGCAGATCGTCGCGGCTTTTGAGTGGCGGGTGATGGATGCGCTTGGATTCGGTTTCGATCTCAGTGAATGCGACTGCGGAAATCCCGATAAGATGCCGACACGGGCTTTTTCTTTCAGTAAATGCCGCCTGTACTGCTCCGCGATCGGCTGTGTGGCAAAAGCGAAGGACTATCAATTTGTTTCTCTCGGATGCGTCGAAGCACTGCGATATATACGTGAAGCACCGCTGGAGAGACTAAGTGCTTTTCGCGCGGAAAAATACGTGCTGGACGATCTTTGTGCAGTTACACACCGGTATTTGTGTGACCGTCTCGAAAAGAACTATGACAAGATGGAGATACTGGATACGCTTCCACCGATGAAAGATTAAAGATCATCCCAGAAGATCTCGGCCTCGTCGGACAGGTATTCGGCCACTCTCCAGTGCTCCGGCCAGAGAAGTCTGTAGTCCTCTCTGGAATATCTTTCATCCATAAGAACGATAAAGCCTTTATCATTTTCGTCACGAATTACACGTCCTGCTGCCTGAAGGACTTTCTCCCATCCCGGGAACTTGTATGCAAAAGAGAAGCCGTCACCGAATTTGTTCTGGAAGTATTGGCTTAAGATCTCTCTTTCCTTGCTGATCTGCGGAAGACCGACGCCGACGATAAATGCGCCTTTCAGGCGGTCTCCGACAAGATCGATGCCCTCGCCGAAGTGTCCGCCGAGAACGGCCAGACCGAGAAGCGTCTTATCTCCATGACGGTTGAAACGGTCCAGATAATGCTTTTTATCCTCCGCTCCCATTCCCTGTGTCTGGATCATCAGCTCGATATCGGGGTCCTGCTGCGTCGCCTTGGAAAGGCGGGAATAGATCATCTCCATATAGGCAAAGGACGGGAAGAAGACCATGAAGTTCTCCTTGTGTCCGGAGATCATCCGAAGGATCGTTCTTGCGATCATGTCACATGTGAAATTCCGCTCCTGATAGGTGGTCTTTATATCTTTCAGGATCAGCACCTGAAGATTCTCGGGCGGAAAAGGACTCGGCAGCTGGATCATCCTGGAAAAAGTGGTCTCTTTTCCGACGATCATACTTCTGTAGTACTGTGCAGGAGACATGGTCGCAGAGAAGAATACGGCATTGTGATTGTCTTTTAATATATTCGCCAGCTTGTCCGATGCATCCAGACAGTCCAGTGTGATCGAGATATCATACTGTCCGTTGCTGCATGCGCCGGAGCGTGTGACCTCGATAATATAGGCATTATCGAAATACAGCTCGATGATGGTAAGGAAGAACCTTGCTTCAAAATAGAACTCGGTGAGTATCCTTCGTTTCTCGCGGTCTTCGAGATCAGCGAGAATGTTTGCAATGTGGAAGCACAGTGCCCAGAGGAGCTGGTAGAGATTCTTCGGTACGGTACGCGTTGCACGGAAATCTTCTCCGATGACGACTTCGCTCTCCTTTATGGCAGGCTCTGCCATGTTCAGCCCTGCAGAATCTTTTTCAAAGGCATAATCCAGGAGTGTGAAGTAATCGACGAGCTGGTGACTGTATTTCTCTGTCTTCTGGGATATCGTCGAAAGGACCGGAAGTGCGGTCAAAAGCGTACTCCTTGAAAGGGTCGCGCTGAACATTTCACGGGAACGTGAGATCATGTTATGCGCCTCATCGATCAGGATCGTGTGACAGAATTCATTGACGGCAAAATACCGCTGCAGCCGGATCCTCGGATGGAAGATATGATTATAGTCGCAGATGATGACATCGCAGAAATTCGAAGCATCCAGTTGAAGTTCGTGCGCACAGATACGGTGCTTCTCGGCGACACGGCGGATATCTTCCGGGTAGATGGCATCCAGACCGTGAAGCTCTTCAAGAGCAGCATTCAAGCGGGAATAGTATCCATCTGCGAACGGGCAGAAACGGCTGTCACAGAACTCTTCTTTCGCTGTACACATCTGTTCTTTCGGTGCGAGCTGGATCGACTTGATGACCAATCCCTGGTTCCGCATATCGATAAGAGCCTTATCCGCGACTTCACGGGTAGCCAGCTTGGCCGTGGCATAGAAGATCTTGCCGCCTTCGGCACTCGGAAGCCATTTGATGGACGGATACAGGGTGCTGATCGTTTTTCCGATGCCTGTCGGGGCCTCTGCGATGAGAGTCTCTTTATGCTTGAGAGAAGAAAGGACCGCTTTCATGAAGTCTTTCTGGCCACTGCGAACCACGGTGTACGGGAATTTCATAGCGGCGATGGACTCGTTTCTCGCGTTTTCGTAGTTGCTGATCCTGGTCGCTTCGTTAAGATACAGCGCCATCGTATTGTCGAAGAACTCCGAAGCTTCATCACGTGTGAAGATACGGCTTTTCTCGAGAAATTGGTAATTAAGGAACGAGACGTAACGAAGCGTGATCGTTATATCTTCTGCTTCCGCGTGAGAAAGATAATACAGATGGGCATATATTTTCACTTGCGCTTCGTGTGTAGGAAGGATCAGCGACTCGACCTTTTCCGCCACACGGTTGTGTGTCTTGATCTCGATGATATTTACAGAAGAGGTATTACTGTCTTCGATGATGCAGTCGGCACGTCCGGAGATCTGTATGGTGAAAAGCTCATATTCCAGTGTAGTGCCAAGAGAATACTCGGAAAAAACACAATCTTCTCCATATTCATTCTTTATATCTCTAAATACACGCTGATGCATCCTGGTGCCATCCAATCCGGACACACCGCCGTATCCGGCGCCCAGGAGAGAACCGGAACGATAGATGCGCTCGCTGAGCGCTCTGACAGAAATCTTGTGAAGTGCTTTTTCCATATACATATTATAACAAAGACACGGCTACTCTATTATTTGAAATTATGCAATATCATAAATAAAATTATTCATAAACGCGTTGAACAGATGTGAATAGAGTGCTATACTTCAAGTTGTTGATTTCAGATATGAAAGAATGAAAGGAGAAAGTTGCAAAATGGCAATTCGAATTGGTATTTATGGTTATGGTAACCTGGGCAGAGGAGTAGAGGCCAGCATCCGTCAGAATCCGGATATGGAACTGGTTGCTGTTTTTACCCGTCGCGATCCTTCTTCACTGAAGATCCAGACAGAATCTGCAAAAGTAATGTCCGTTAATGATGTCGCTTCTATGAAAGATGCAAT
This sequence comes from Mageeibacillus sp. UBA3781, assembly GCA_002368805.1. Taxonomy (GTDB): domain Bacteria; phylum Bacillota; class Clostridia; order Saccharofermentanales; family Saccharofermentanaceae; genus Scatonaster. Next base: position 65,765 of record DFFH01000020.1, read on the forward strand.
CGACGTTATGATCCTTTGCGGCGGCAGCGCTACTGATCTTCCTGTACAGGGTCCGCAGCTTGCTTCTATGTTTAATATTGTGGATAGTTTTGATACACATGCTACGATCCCGCAGCATTTTGCAGAGGTGGATGCAGCAGCTAAATCTGCAGGTACTGTCGGTGCGATCTCTGTCGGCTGGGATCCGGGTATGTTCTCTCTGGCTAGAGTCTATTCCTGCAGCATCCTGCCGGAAGGTGAGAGCTATACTTTCTGGGGTAAGGGCGTCAGCCAGGGTCACTCTGATGCGATCCGCCGCGTAAAGGGTGTTAAGAACGGCAAGCAGTACACGATCCCTGTAGAAAGCGCGCTGGAAGCGGTACGTTCCGGTTCCCAGCCTGAGCTGACTACACGTCAGAAGCATACAAGAGAGTGCTTCGTTGTTCCGGAAGAAGGAGCAGATCTTAAGCAGATCGAAAATGATATCAAGACAATGCCAAACTACTTTGCGGATTACGACACAACAGTACACTTTATTACAGAAGAGGAACTCCAGAAGAACCACAGCGGTATCCCGCATGGCGGATTCTGCTTCCGTTCCGGTGTATCCGGATTTAATAAGGAGAACAAGCACATCATCGAGTACAGCCTCAAGCTTGATTCCAACCCGGAATTCACAGCAGGTGTTCTTGTTGCTTATGCTCGGGCGGTTGCACGTCTTTCCAAGGAAGGCGTAACAGGTTGCAAGACCGTTCTGGATATTGCTCCTTCGTATTTGAGCCCTCTGTCTGATGAGGAACTGAGAAAGACACTGGTCTAATATAGGCCCGAAGATATTTTGTTGCACTTGGAAACTGCCTCGCGAAAGTGGGGCAGTTTCTTTTTGCATAAATGATTAATGCGGATGAGAAAAGAAAAGACCGGGAACTTGAATTCCCGGTCTGGTGCGGATAGCAGGACTTGAACCTGTATGACCTTGCGATCACTAGCACCTGAAGCTAGCGCGTCTGCCAATTCCGCCATATCCGCAAGTGCTTAAATATAATACTAAAAGATCATGTAAAATGCAAGGTTATTTTTCAAAAACTTTCCATGTTTCGAATTATCGCATTATGACAGTGTTTCGGATTAATTGTGATACAATAATAGTAATACATCATGGAGGTGAAATCATGGATATTAAAGGAAAAGTTGATGAAGTCGTAAAGAAGGTGCAGTCTGATCCGTCTGTTGCGAAAAACTTTGAAAAAGAACCGGTCAAGACAGTTGAAGGCATTATCGGTGTAGATCTTCCGGATGATGTGATCAACAATGTTGTAGATGGCGTTAAGGCGAAGATTTCTGCTGATAAGGCAGGCGGAATCGTTGATAAGATCAAGGGTCTGTTCTGATTCTACATTTCATTTATGAATCAATTGGAAAAGGACGGTCATTTGGCCGTCCTTTTCTAATGAGGATGAGGTAGAAAAAATTGTAATGAATCGAAGACTTAGTGAGTAAACGACAGCGATTTAAGCTGTACATCGCCGCCGCCACGGTAGGTGAGATAAAGAGAAGCTTTCGGATCCGTGATCTCGGATGTAAAGGAAGCCTCATATTTTTCCCAGACGGTCATGAAACGGACCGGAATCTTTGCGAGAACCGGACCATCAATAGAAGTCCGAACTTCAAATGTTCCGTCACCATATCCGCGAACGTGGAGGATCAGGCCTTTAGCATTCTTAAGATCAAAATACTTGTATCCGATCGTTGCACCATCGGAAATCGCCGTAATATAGGCAACTTCGTGATCACCATCACGTCCGTCCTGAATAACGCGGGCAGCTTTGTGCTGACCGACATATGGGATCTTCGGATCGTCTTTTTCGGAGAAGATGTTGCAGGCGATATAGGAAGGATACTCGCAATTATCACGGAGTGGCCCGCCATTAAGACCGCAGGATGTGATCTCGACCTGCTTAATGCTGCCATCTTCGGCGAATTCGATCTTTTCTGCACAACCCTGACGGGAGTACCAGGTATTGTTCGTATGTCTGTGATAGAAGATGTACCAGTCACCATTGATCTCGACGATGCTTCCGTGGTTATTCGCGCCATAGCAGGTGTACTTATCTGCCGGTTTATACGAATCAATGCCAAGGTCGCAGTTACTGACGATTACACCGCCGTAGGTGAATGGGCCTTCCGGAGAAGTAGAAGTAGCATAGCAGAGCTCATGCATGACTTCAGACGAATATACGAAGTAGAAGATACCGTTTCTTTCACGGATGGAAGGAGCTTCAAAGAAAGCATGACCTTCAAATCCGGATCCTTCGGAATATACCTTGCCCGGAACAATGAATTCTGGGCCTTTCCTGATCGTCAGCATATCCGGTCCGATAACGGTGACCATAGCGCCGTGTCGGGAAGCATCGGTCTGACCGCAGAAGCCGGTATAAAGGTAGGTGGTGTCACCAATCGTGATCACACCCGGATCGAACTGGGGCTCATTACCCTCTTTCTTTCCGAGAAGCGTACCATCTTCGTAGTGAACATGACCGTAGAAATGGAAAGGTCCCTGCGGCTTGTCACTCTTGGCAACAGCTACAACACTCTGGTTATCAAGAACATAGAAGAGATAATAGTTTCCGTCCGGTCCCTGTGTCACATCCGGAGCATAGAGACATCCTTTGTTTTCTTTGTTATCCGGATCTTCTGTACGCTTATAGGAAACACCTTCGTATCTCCACGAACCGAGATCATTTACAGGTGCGGACCAGGAAACATAGTCTCCGGGACAGAAGAAGGAGCAGTTATAGTAATCGTGAGATCCGTAGATATATAAGCGGTCTCCGAAAACATACGGTTCGCCATCCGGGATATACTCCCATGAAGGCAGATAAGGATTGAATACCTGTTTCTTTAACGGCGCAGCTAAAGCCGCGATACTTGCACTTGCACGTGGTGCGGCCTCAATATTGCCAAGAGTCCTGTCAGTAAGCCAGTCAACAAAGAACTGGATATAGTCGGAATCCTGTACCTTCGGGATACAGCCGTCGGCAGTAAAATGCATCTCATTTCTGTCGGAATCTGAGTAAGCAAGCCAGTTCGGCATCGCTTCTCCGGTGATATCTTCGCCATTCGGGTTTCCGGATTTGACGAAGTTCGTAATATAGTTCGTCATTTTTCTTGCAATATCATAGTGGCGGCCGACAAAAGGTCTCCAGCATGCAGCGAGTGTTTCAAAGAAGAACCAAAGATCCACAGAGTGGAATGTTCCGGGATCATCTTCACCGGGGATATCGACCTCGAAACTGTAGTAGAAGCATGGAGCGTCTGTCTTATCCAGAGCTGCTTTTACAGAACATTCGATGCCGCGGACTGCAGCATACTGATTTCCGTTTTCCACGATATGAGATTCGGGGAAGGAGAGGAACTGATCCGCGCGGGAGCCGAAAGTGTTTCTTGCCTGTTCTTCGAAACTCTCCTTGGAATCCGCATAGATGTAGCTCTTGAACTCGTCAAATGTGTTACCGGCGATGATCGGTACGTTGGCCTGCTTGCCTTCAAGCATCAGCTTAAACGGCTCATCCTTTAAATATACATGGTCGATACAGGGAGTGAAGAAAAACATGTTCTTCTCTCTGAATTCAGCATATTTGGAGCGGATGGTGGCAGCGTCGATCTTTCTTGCTTCTTCGATAGTAGAAACACCGAGTGATTCAAGGAATTTCTCACCCATCTTACAGGTCTCTTCGATCGGCTTCGGTGTAATGACATTATCCTGAATATATGGGCTTTCGATAATGCCGGAATACACGATCGCCTTCTGGTACAGCCCGATGCTGGACTCGGAAGTGAGGTGGGTGAGGACGGAACCACCTCCTGCTGACTGACCGGCGATCGTGATATTCTCAGGGTTTCCGCCGAAGTTTCTGATGTTGCGGATGACCCATTTTATTCCGGCCTGTTGATCGAGATTGCCAAAGTTAGCAGGTGCCTCCGGAGATTCCTTGATAAGATCCGGATGGGAGAGAAATCCCAGGGCACCAAGACGATAGTTTACGCTTACGACGATAATGCCGCGCTTAGCCATGTTTTCGCCGTTGAATTCCATTTCACGAGGGTATCCCCACTGAAATCCGCCTCCGAAGAACCATATAAAGACGGGAAGTTCATCTTTTTCGGAATTGGCAGGTGTCCAGACATTGAGGTAAAGACAATCTTCATCCATCTCAATATCTTTATCCACGTGCCATTCGCGGCAGTATATATCTGAACCTACTCCAGGCTGATCCTGGACAGAGATCGGTGCGAACTTGCTGCATTCACGTACTCCGTCCCAGTTCTGACAGGGCTGGGGAGCTTTCCAGCGGTTATCGCCTACAGGCGGTGCGGCAAAAGGGATACCCTTAAAAACGGAGATCCTGGTGTTATTGCCCTGGAAACCGCGTACGAGACCATTCTCGGTTTTGACTAATTTAAGCATTATTGCCTCCAATATGGGAATATAATTTATATCTATTTCATCTTAAAAAAGTTTGCGATTTACTTCAACATGATAAAGTCTAGTTCTCGCCCCCTAAAATTTCATAACTGTAATTTGTTATGTTGATTTTTCCTTTTCCGTCTTGTAACTTTATCTTATGCATTCAAGTGCTTTTGCGGGATAATGCCACAAAAGCCTTTCCCGTTGGAAGTTTAGGAGGTTTTATGTTTAAACTAGTTGTTGATCCTCAAAAAGAACTCGGCCATATCAATCCGGAGCTTCAGGGCCACTTTTCCGAGCATCTCGGCCGATGCATCTATGGTGGCGTATTTGTCGGTGAAGACTCGAATATTCCAAATACGAACGGCGTCCGAAACGATGTTGTTTCCGCACTGAAAGAGATCTCTGTTCCTGTCCTTCGCTGGCCGGGCGGATGCTTCGCCGATGAATATCACTGGAAGGATGGCATTGGTGATAAATCGAAGAGAAAAAAGATGATCAACACCAACTGGGGCGGTGTCGTTGAAGATAACAGCTTCGGCACACATGAGTATATGGAGTTCTGCCGCCAGCTTGGCTGTAAGACATATATCAACGGGAATGTCGGATCCGGTACTGTTCAGGAGATGAGCGAATGGATCGAATACATGACTTTTGACGGAGTATCTCCGATGGCTGAGCTCCGTAAAGCAAATGGTCATGAAGGACCCTGGACAGTGGATTATTTCGGCATCGGTAATGAGAACTGGGGATGCGGCGGCAATATGGTTCCGGAGTATTACGCGAATCTTTTCCGTCAGTATCAGTCATATGTGAAGCAGTATGATCAGAATAAGAAGATCAGTAAGATCGCCTGTGGTCCGAATGCTCAGGATTATGAGTGGACGGAGACTGTTCTGAATCAGTGCCATAAACTCTCCGGTTCCTGGAATAATGCGCATGGTTTCATGGATGGCATCTCGCTTCATTATTATACGCTGCCGTATGACTGGGCAAAGAAAGGTGCGGCGACCGGTTTTAACGATAAAGAGTGGTATATGACACTGAGTAAGACTCTGTTCATGGAAGAACTGGTAACGAAGCATTCTGCTATCATCGACCGGTATGATCCTGATCATAATATTGCATTGATCGTTGATGAATGGGGTACCTGGTATGATGTCGAAGAAGGCACGAATCCGGGATTTCTTTATCAGCAGAACACGATCCGTGATGCGCTGGTTGCTGCGATCAACCTCAATATTTTCAATAAACACTGTGATCGTGTGAAGATGGCGAATATCGCTCAGCTGGTAAATGTCCTCCAGGCGGTCATCCTGACCGAGGGCGATCAGATGATCAAGACACCTACATATTATGTTTTCTCGATGTATAAGCATCATCAGGACGCAACACTCATCGAGAGCTTTGTTGATAATAAGATGATCGGACGAGAAGAGGAGTATCAGGTTCCGAATCTTCATGAGTCCTGTTCGAAAGGAAAAGACGGCAAGTATCATATCACTCTTGCGAATCTTTCTATCGATGAGTCGTTCGAGATCTTGACCGATCTTCTCGGAAATAAGATAAAGTCTGCGAAAGCCGAGATCTTAACCGGCGACATGGATGCGAAGAATACATTCGAAGATCCTGAAAACGTTAAGGTAAAGGCATTTGATGACATTTCCCTTAATGAAGATAAGATCTCATTTACGATCCCGAAAAACAGTGTGATGCACATCGAGGCCGAACTTCAATGAGTGTTCAAAAACCCTGTCTTCGGTGTCTGATTTCCGAGATGGATGATGATACTGCAAATGAGATCGTGAAGAAGGGGATCAGTGATATCCTTGATCGGGATAAAACGGATGAAAAAGTTTATGATGAGCGGTTATCTATTTGCCGTTCTTGTGATAACTTATTAAGTGGAACGTGTCTTTCCTGCGGATGTTATGTGGAGATACGTGCTGCGATAAATAAGGGCAGATGCCCGGAGAGAAAATGGTGAGGTGAAAAAGATGGATGCGAAAACACTGATTGAAGAAGGGAAAAGCGTACTTGGTATCGAGTTCGGATCAACCCGTATCAAAGCAGTACTGGTCGATACAAAAGGTAATCCGATCGCTTCCGGAAGTCATGAATGGGAGAATGAACTTCTGGACGGTGTCTGGACGTATTCGGAAGATGCGATCTGGAATGGACTTTCCGACTGCTATTCTGACCTGAAAAAGAACGTAAAAGACCAGTATGGGGTGACTATTAAGAATCTTGGTGCAATCGGCTTTTCCGCTATGATGCACGGCTATCTTCCGTTTAATGAGAAAGATACGCTTCTGGTTCCTTTCCGCACATGGAGAAACACGATCACGGAAGAAGCGGCCAATAAGCTTACTGAAGCCTTTAACTTCAATATTCCGCAGAGATGGAGCATCTCGCACCTTTATCAGGCGATTTTAAATGGCGAGCCGCATGTCCCGTCTATCCGTCATTTCACGACACTTGCCGGTTTTGTGCACTTCAAACTTTCCGGTAAAAAAGTCCTTGGTGTCGGTGATGCTTCCGGTATGTTCCCGATCGATTCGAAGACAGGTACTTATGATGAAGCCATGCTTTCGGCTTTTGAGGGTTTGATCGCTGATATGCATTTCCCGTGGAAGATAAGAGATATCCTTCCGGAAGTCCTTTCTGCAGGTGAGAATGCCGGAAATCTGACGGAAGAAGGTGCTAAACTTCTTGATAAGGATGGAGATCTTGCTTCAGGCATTCCGATGTGTCCGCCGGAAGGCGATGCAGGCACGGGAATGGTTGCTACCAATTCTGTTAAAGTGGAAACAGGCAATATCTCGGCCGGTACTTCCGTCTTTGCTATGATCGTATTGAAAGAGAATATGAAGAATCTTCATAAAGAGATCGATATGGTCACGACTCCGGCGGGTGATCCTGTTGCGATGGTTCATTGTAATAACTGTACTTCCGAAATCAATGCCTGGGTGCGCATTTTTGATGAGTTTGGAAAGCTCATGGGTAAGGAATTTGACCGTGGAGAGCTCTTTTCAAAGCTTTATGGTGTCGCTCTTGATGGCGATAAAGACTGCGGTGGTCTCATTTCCTATAATTATTTCTCCGGTGAGCCGGTAACAGGCTTTTCGAAGGGAAGCCCGCTGTTTGTCAGAACGGCGGAAGATTCATTTACTCTCAGCAACTTCATGAGAATGCATCTTTACTCTGCACTTGCTACTCTTAAAGTGGGTCTGGATATTCTTACAGTGGAAGAAAAGGTCACAGTTAAGAAAATGTATGGCCATGGCGGATTCTTTAAGACACCTAAGGCCGGTCAGACGATCGCATCTGCTGCTATCGGATCTCCGGTAAGTGTCATGGAGACAGCAGGTGAGGGCGGTGCCTGGGGTATCGCGGTCCTTGCTCTCTATATGGTAGAGAAAAAGGCGAAGCAGACTCTTGCCGCTTATCTTGAAGATGTGATCTTTGCCGGTTCTGAAGGAACTGAACTTATGGCTTCTACAGAAGATATCGAAGGCTTTAATACATTTATGAAAAAGTATGTTGCCGGACTTTCTGTTGAGCAGGCGGCAGTTGTTTTTCTGTAAGGATCATCTCTGGTTATAACTCAATTTCACGGAGGCAATCATGCTTGAAGAATTAAAACAGAAAGTATTTGAAGCGAATATGCTTCTTCCCAAGTACGGGCTTGTCACATTCACCTGGGGAAATGTCAGTGCGATCGATCGTGAAAGCGGTCTTTTCGTCATCAAACCGAGTGGTGTCCCCTATGAGACAATGACGGCGGATGATATGGTCGTCATGGATCTTGAGGGTAACCGTGTCGAGGGCCGGTATAAGCCATCTTCCGATACACCGACACACCTGATCTTATATAAACGTTTCCCGAACATCGGCGGTGTGGTTCATACTCATTCCTCTTACGCCACTTCCTGGGCACAAAGCGGAAGAAGTATCCCCTGCTACGGCACTACTCATGCGGACTACTATTATGGCGCGATCCCGTGCGTCCGCTGCCTGACAAAAGAAGAGATCGAGTCGGACTATGAGACCAATACAGGAATCCTGATCGCTGATTCTTTTGAGAAAGAAAACCTCGACTATGAAGCGGTTCCGGGCGTCCTTTGCAAAAATCACGGACCGTTTACCTGGGGCAAGGACGCACACGAAGCTGTCCACAATGCGGTCGTTCTTGAAGAGGTCGCAAAGATGGCATACCGTACGGAACTTATCAATAAAGAAGTGCTTCCGGCACCATCTGAACTTCAGGATAAACATTATTTCAGAAAACATGGAAAAAATGCTTATTATGGTCAATAAAAATGCTATAATGGAATAACCAATTAAGGAGGATTTAAGACATGAACAACATTCCAGAAATTAAATTAGGTATCGTTGCTGTTTCTCGTGACTGTTTCCCGATCGCGCTCTCCGAGAAGAGAAGAGCCGCTATCAAGGCAGCTTATAAGGGTGATCTTTATGAGTGTCCTGTAACAGTAGAGAATGAGCTCGATATGCTCAAGGCAGTGGAAGATGTAAAGAAGGCAGAGTGCAATGCACTGGTTGTTTTCCTCGGCAACTTCGGTCCTGAAACACCTGAAACACTGATTGCGAAGAATTTTGATGGTCCTTGCATGTTCGTGGCTGCAGCAGAAGGTGACGGAGACATGGTCAATGGCCGTGGTGATGCTTACTGTGGTATGCTCAACTGCTCATACAACCTCGGTATGAGACATCTTGACGGATATATTCCTGAATATCCTGTCGGTACAGCTGAAGATATCGCTAAAATGATCGCTGACTTCGTTCCGATCGCTCGTGCAGTTATCGGCGTAAAGAACCTCAAAATCATTACATTCGGACCCCGTCCGCAGGACTTCTTTGCTTGTAACGCTCCGATCAAGGGCCTTTATGAGCTGGGCGTAGAGATCGAAGAGAACTCTGAGCTCGATCTTCTCGTTTCCTACAAAGAGCACGAGAATGACCCGCGTATTCCTGAGGTTTGCGCTGACATGGCCAAGGAAATGGGTGAAGGCAAGTACTATCCTGAGATGAGTGCACGTATGGCACAGTTCGAGCTTACACTGCTTGACTGGGCTGAGAAGCACAAGGGCGCAAGAAAGTATGTAGCATTCGCTGATAAGTGCTGGCCGGCATTCCCGTCCCAGTTCGGTTTCGAGCCTTGCTATGTAAACAGCCGTCTGGCTTCCCGTGGTATTCCGGTATCCTGCGAAGTAGATATCTACGGCGCTCTTTCCGAGTACATCGGTATCTGCATCAGCAATGATGCCATCACTCTTCTTGACATCAACAACTCCGTTCCGCAGTACATCTACGATGAGGATAGAGCTGGTTTCAAGAACTACAAACTCACAGATACATTCATGGGCTTCCATTGCGGTAACACACCTTCCTGCAAGATGTGCTCCGACCGTGCAATCAAGTATCAGCTCATCCAGCACAGACTCCTTGAGCCGGCTGGTTCTGATCCGGATTTCACACGTGGTACTCTTGAGGGTGACATCGCTGCTTCTCCGATCACGTTCTATCGTCTGCAGTGCAACAGCGACGGAGAACTTGTCTCCTACATCGCTGAAGGTGAGATCCTCGATGTTAAGACACGTTCCTTCGGTGGTATCGCCATCTTCGCTATTCCGGAAATGGCAAGATTCTATCGTCACGTTCTTATCCAGGGAAGATTCCCGCATCATGGCGCTGTAGCATTTGGTCACTACGGCAAGCTGATGTTCGAGACATTTAAGCTCCTCGGCATCTGCCCGTGTAGAATCGGCTACAACAAGCCGGCTGGCGATCTCTATAAGACAGAGAATCCGTTCAACTGATCTTAGATCATTAATACCGGACGTTAAGGGGCTGCTCCCGCAGGTAAGATGCGGGAGCAGCCCTTTTCTGATATAATATAGGTATTTATATATGTGTGAGTAGCAATCTTGATTCGGAAGTACTTGATCAAATTTCTAAATAACATCAAGCTACATAATAAGTTCCTTATTATGTATCTTTTTTGCGTTATCATACCGCTGATCATTGCAAATGCCATTATTTTCAACTCCATATATACCAAGGAATATAATAATAGAATCCACGAACTCGATAATATCGCCAGTAAATATATTTCCACCATCGATTCGTCGCTGAATTACAATACCCGCATAGCCAGAGCCATCTCCGGCAACCAGCAGCTGAACTCTTTTCTAAATAAGAAATATAAGAATCTGAATGATTATTATGAGAAGTACTATGATTTTGTAAATAAATCATACTTTCAATCCCTCGTTAATCTTGTAAATGACCGAAGCGGCAAGATCATGATCTATGTCGATAACCCCACGATCTTTGAAAGCTCCACATTTAAGCAGATGTCGAAGATCAAGGATAAAGAGTGGTATAAGCGTTATGTGGAGTCAGGCTTGGATGAGTGCCTGCTGGTATTCTATGATGATTCCGCTGAACTTGGCGAAAGCCGTAAAAGATTTATGTTCATCAAGAAGATGCAATCCTTTGATTCCAGCTGTGAAAAGATCATCCGAGTGGATATGAACAGTGAAGAGATCAGAAATCAGCTTCTGCGTATATCCAAAGAATATAAGATGTATGTATGTTGTGACGATTATGTCGCATTTACGCAGTATGGTACCGCCATATTAAACATCAAAATCGATAATATAAAAGAAGAATATAAGATCATGTCCCATAAAGAGTACAGCGCTTATGGAACGAAGCTTGATGTATATCTGTTCAGTAATGAGCTTTTGTTAAACTCGGTTATTCTCGCCAATCGATGGATCATTATCTTCCTCCTGCTTTTTACACTTGTCATCCCGATCCTTGTCATGAAGATCATCGAGGAATCTTTAACGATGCGTATCGTCAAGCTCGGAGATGCATTTAACGGCAGCCAAGTCGATAAATTCCAGCCGATCTCTTCAGTCGAGGGAAATGACGAGATTTCCGCACTTATGTACAACTACAATAATATCGTGTCGATCAATAAGGATCTTATTAACTCGCTTTATAAAGATAAACTGAAGGAACGTGAGAATGATCTTTCTCGTAAGAATGCAGAACTTCTTGCTCTTCAGAGCCAGATCAATCCGCATTTCCTTTTTAATTCACTGGAGAGTATCCGTATGCACAGCATTCTGAAAGGCGAGGAAGAGACCGCGGAGATGGTAGAGAAACTTGCCCTGATGACCCGTCAGAACGTGGAGTGGGGAAATGATCTGGTAACGGTAAAAAAAGAGACAGAATCCATCGAAGCATATCTCTATTTACAGAGTTACCGTTTCGGTGACCGTCTATCCTTTGATGTAGATGTTGAGAAGTCCTGTGAAGACTACCTTATTCCCAAACTAACGCTGGTAACATTTGTGGAAAATGCTTGCGTTCACGGAATTGAGTCAAAATCATCCGCCGGATGGATATTCGTGCGTGTGTATCAGAAAGACGGGGATCTTTGTATGGAGATCGAAGATACCGGTGGTGGAATGACCGATCAGGAAATAGAGAATCTTTTGAAGAGCATCGAGTCGGTCAGTATTGACCAGATCAAAGGGAAGAAGCATGTAGGCATTTTGAATGCTTGTCTTCGTTTGAAGATTCATACGAATAACGATGTAACGTTTTCGATTGACAGTGAAGTCGGCGTCGGTATGTGTGTTCTGATCCGTATTCCGATAAAGCGGCTTCGTAGAAATGTGTAAAGTGAGGGAATGGTATGTTAAAAGTAATGATCGTAGATGATGAGCCTTATATCCTCCAGGGACTTCAGCTCCTGATCGATTGGAATCAGGAAGGATTTGAGATCGATGCGCTTATGAGCAATGGTAAAGAAGCCTTGGATTATCTTAAGGACCACAAGATCGACCTGATCATTTCTGATATTAAAATGCCGGTCTTAAACGGACTGGATCTTCTTGATGAGATCGAAAGACAGCATCTTTCCGAAGCAAAGTTCGTGTTCCTGACAGGTTATGATGATTTTTCCTTTGTCCAGAGGGCTATCCGGAATAATTGTCTGGATTATATTCTTAAGCCGGTAAGCAAAGAAGACCTTCTAAATCTTTTGCATCGTGTTTCTAATCTTAATGAAGAGAAGGAGAAAGTCCGCGAGAACCAGAAAACGATGGAGGATGCTTTTCTTGCTTCGAATCTGATGTCCATCATCAAAGGGAAATTTGACGAGAACAATATTGATTTCGTAAACAATCACCTGCAGCTTGCAGGTGGTATCCGATTCGTGGATATCGAGATGATGACTGAGGAGTCTTCTGAAGAAGAGGATGACTATGACCTTCGCGTGCTGCAGAAGCAGATGTTTGCTGCCTGCAAGGATATTCTGAAAGAAAATGCCTGCCACTTTATCTTTGATGTTTCGTATGATAAGGATAATTATGATGTCGGATTCATATATTGTGAAAACATGGCAACAAGAAGGGATATGACTGAAAAAGAGTTCTTCGAGATGTTCCTTAAAAAACTGGAAGTGCTGTTTATCAAGCCGGTACGGATCATGTGCGGAAAGACGGTCCCGGATGTCGCTTCTCTTTCAAAGTCATACAGCTCGTGCATTCGTATCAGCAGTATCATGGGATTCCATAAACAGAAGAATCTGTATTTCTATGAAGAAGACATTCAATTTGGTCAAACTGGCATCGTCCTTTGCAAAAACAGACTTGATGAAGTGATCAATGCGATCCAGTCAAACAATGAGGAGCTGATCAAGAGTGCTGTTCTTGCGCTTTACGAGGAGATGAACACTTCCGGACAGAACAATAATGTAATTGACCTGAATATTAACTACCTATTATTCCAGCTGATCCATCTGGCATCTGAGCAGGATGACAATGTCAATCAGGAAGAAGTTATTCAGTATATCTCGGAGAAATCGTTTGAGAATTCATTTAAACGAGGTTCGCGTCAGCATATGGAACGTTTCGCGATCGAATATGCTGATTATCTGATGGGGCTTCGTAAGAATGTATCCCGTGGTATTCTCTCAAGTATTGAGGCGGAGATAAGAGACCATTATGCGGAAAACATCAGCCTCAGAAATCTAGGGGAGAAGTATTTCATTAACAGTTCTTACCTCGGTCAGATCTTCCGGAAAAAGTATAACCAGTCTTTCAAAGACTACCTGACAACTTATAGGATCAATGAAGCAGCCAAACAGTTAATCTGTTCTGATAAGAAGATCAATCAGATCGCAGCGGATGTCGGATACCGTGATTGTGACTATTTTATCCGGAAGTTTATTGAAACGATGGGCTGTACCCCGTCAAAATATAGAAAGACACATGCTGAAAAATAGCCTGTTTTTCCGCATTTAGAACATATAGCATAAATCGCAAACGGTTTCGCCTCGATTTCGTTGTGAAACATGCCTAGACTTTTTCATGGAATGAGTAAGAGTTTTTCGGGTTGTTTGAAATAATAACGAAATCTAAAATTAAAAAAGAATAAGTTGCATAAGCAACTCAATTTTAAGGAGGTTATATAATGAAATCGAAGAAGATTTTTGCGGTTGCACTGGCATGTATGATGACAGTTGGTTCATTCGCAGGCTGTAAGAAAAAGAGCGACAGCACAGGTACATCTGCTACCAGCGGCTCTGACACAACAGCTTCTGAGTCTCAGTCTGAATCTGCTACTGAGAGCGCAACAGAAGGTTCTACATCTGCAACAGAAGCAAGCACCTACGGTGCGGATGAGATTTCCGATTACACATTCCTTGCTTTCATGGCTAACAAGGAAATCAATGACGGAAACGATATCCAGGAAGAACTTGCTAAGCGTACAGGTGTCCGCATTAAGGAAACCTGGAATGCTAACCAGGATGCAGCAGAGGCTGTTGGTACTATGATCGCTTCCGGTGATCTTCCGGACTTTATCGATGGTGGTAACGGCTGTAAGATGCTCGCTGAGAATGATTGCCTCGTTGCTTGGGACGATTATCTCGCAGATCCTGCTTTTGCAAACCTTAAGGAAATGTTCTCTGATAAGCAGTGGGAACTCTTCCGTCAGGCTGATGGTCACATCTACTGGGCTAACGTATTCGGTAAGACATATGGCGAGCCGAAGACAAGAACTCACAACGATGAGGCTTTCTGGGTACAGGTTCGTGTTCTTGAGGACGCTAACTATCCTGTAATCGAGACTCTTGACGAGTACTTCGCACTTCTTGAAAACTACGCTAAGAAGTATCCGAAGAACGAAGATGGTACAGAAGTAATTCCTTACACAGCTCTTTGCGAAGGCTGGAGATATTTCTGTATTGAGAATGCTCCTGAGTTCCTCGATGGTTATCCGAACGACGGTTCCGTAATCGTTAACCTGGATGATCCGAGCAAGCCGACAATTCAGGACTACAACACAACTCCGACAGCTAAGATGTACTTCAAGAAGCTGAACGAAGTTTACAACGCAGGCATCATGGATCCTGAGTTCGCTACAATGGACTACGATGGATACATTGCTAAGCTGGCTTCCGGTGCTGTACTTGGTATGTGCGACCAGAACTGGGACTTCGCACAGATCAACAACACCTTCATCGAGAAGGGCTTTGATAAGAAGGGTTACAACTATGTACCTCTCGGACTCGTAGCTCAGAAGGGCCAGACAAAGAACCAGTGGCACGCTTATGCAGACGTACCGAACGTTTCTTCCGGTATTGCTGTAACAACTAAGTGTCAAGATCCGGATAAGGCATTTAAGTTCCTGAACACCTGCCTTGATCAGGATATCCACGATCTCCGTTTCTGGGGTATCAAGGATGTAGACTACCTCGTAGATGCTGACGGTATGTACTACAGAACAGAAGAAATGAGACAGAACTGGCAGTCTGATGCTTACCTCGCTAAGCACGTCTGCACATACTCCTACTTCCCGCAGTGGGGCGGTACTTCCCGTGATGGTAAGAACGCTATGAAGCCGGGTGACCAGGAGTCCGAGTTCTTCGCAACTCTCTCTGATCCGCTCAAGAAGGCATTTGAAGCATACGGATACACCGCTTACGGTGACTTCCTCAGATCTGAGCACATCACAGAGCTTGGTTTCTGGTATCCGATGTATTCTCACTCCAACGACATGGATACAACAACCGATTACGGTATGGCTTGGACCAGAATGGGTGAGTGCAAGCACGAGTGGCTGCCGAAGGTAGTTATCTCTAAGGACTTCGAGTCCGATTGGGAGAAGTATCAGAAAGCTTATAAGGATTGTAAGCCGGAAGTCTTCCTCGCAGAGATGCAGAAGGAGCTCGATCGTCGTATCGCTCTCAGCAAGTAATTAATTTATCTAACTGATGTGTGGTGGCAACCACTGTTGTAGGACTGTGGTTGCCATCACTCGGTTTAGGGGGAAAACAATACATGAAGGTTGGTAAAAGCGGCGGCAGCGGTTCCGTCGTTCTTAAAAATAAAATAACAAAGACCGAACTTCGACGTCAGAGTGTACTTCTCATCATTGCCGGTCTGTATGTTATTTATGGTATTGTGTTTTATTACCTTCCATTAGCCGGTTGGACGATGGCATTCGAGAACTTTAAGCTCAAGGATGGTGTCTTTGGTTCCGAGAAGGTCGGATTTAAATGGTTTAAAACACTCTTTGAAGATAAGACCTTTATTCGTGTAATTCGAAACACACTTGCAATGGGTGTTATTAACCTCATTGCTACGACTGTTACTGCTATTGGTTTTGCTATTCTTTTAAGTGAAGTTCGTAATGTGATGGGTAAGAAGATCGTTCAGACGATTTCCTACCTGCCTCACTTCCTTTCCTGGATCGTTGTTACAAGTATCGTAAAAGATGCTTTCGCAACAAAGGGAATGATCAATGAGCTCCTTACAAGCTTGGGAATCATAAAGACTCCTATCAGCTTTTTCATGCATACTCAGTATTTCTGGCCGATCGTTGCCATCTCCAATGTTTGGAAGGAAACAGGTTGGAATGCTATCATCTATCTTGCTACTATCACAGCTATCGACCCGTCTCTTTATGAAGCGGCCGCTATGGATGGTGCCGGAAGATGGCAGAGAATTAAGCATATTACCATTCCGGGTATTCGTTCCACGATCATCATTCTGTTGATCATGAATATCGGTAATGTTATCAATGCAGGATTTGAAGTACAGTATCTGCTCGGTCTTGGTGTACTGAAGCCGGTATCTGAGACGATCGACATCTACGTACTGAATTATGGTATGAAGAACTTCTCTCTTGGTACTGCAGCAGGTATTTTCAAAACATTTGTATCAATGACCCTGATCTTGCTATTTAACTTTATAGCCAAGAAGACAGGCGATGAACGTCTGTTCTAGGGAGGTAGAAGCATATGTTTAAAGGTAAATCAAAACACAAGATGTCTAGATGGGACTGGGCATTTGTTATCTGCAATACAACATTTCTTGTCCTGTTCTGCATCGTTACACTTTATCCTGTACTGAATACGCTGGCATATTCTTTTACAGACAGCTCCGAAGCAATTCTGAAGAACATTCACTTGCTTCCCAGAAAGCCTACCCTGGCAGCGTATAAACAGGTATTTGCAATGAAGGGCTTCCGTCAGGGCCTTATCGTTACGGTTTCCCGTACTATTCTGGGCTCTTTCCTGTCACTCTTTGCAAACGCTCTGCTCGCGTTCATCGTTTCCAGAAAGACGTTCCTCTTTAAGAAGAGCCTCTCTCTGTTCTGGGTAATCACAATGTATGCTAGCGGCGGTCTTATTCCTTCCGTTATCTTGATGAGATATCTCCATCTCACCGGAACATTCTGGGTATATATTTTCCCGGGTCTTGTAAGTGCATTTAATCTTCTCGTCCTCCGTACTTACATGAACTCTCTTCCGGATTCGTATGAAGAGTCTGCTCAGCTTGATGGCGCGGGTCACATGACGGTTTTCACAAAGATTATTTCTCCTCTTTGTAAGCCTGTATATGCGACAGTATTCCTGTTCGTTGCTGTAGGTCACTGGAACTCCTGGTTCGACGCTATGGTTTATAACAGACTGAAGGATAAGAATACTACTCTGCAGTATGAGCTTCAGAAACTCCTCAGCAGTCTCACTCAGCTCAATCCTTCGACAACTTCTGAAGGTAAGACTGAGAACATGACAACTGAGATCCAGGTTCGTGCAGCTGCGACGATCGCGACAATGCTCCCGATCATCTGCCTGTATCCGTTCCTGCAGAGATACTTTGTAACTGGTCTTACGATCGGTGGTGTCAAAGAGTAATACTTGCAAAAAAATATGTGCTACCTGTCCGTATTTATATGGACAGGTAGCATTTTTTTGCGTAAAATCTTTGACGAAGGAGTGAGATAATGGACATTTTCAAGTACGACAGTCCACTGATGTCGTTTTTAAATACAGTTTTTGACTTGATGTTTTTAAACATCCTGTGTTTTATATGCTGCATCCCGATCATTACGATCGGACCTGCGCTTGCTGCGAAATATGATGTGGCGATGCGTATCGTCAGAAAAGAAGAGCCTACGATCTTTCGTCCGTTTTTTAAAGCATTTAAGAACAATTTCAAGCAGTCGATCATTATTTGGAGTGTACTGCTTGTTGCTTGTTTTCTCTTATTTATTGATTGGAATTGGATCTTTCAGAACGGAATCGGTAATGTTTCGCCATTCTATCTGATGGCTGCTATTCTTACAACCATGATCGTTTCATTTATCATAATGACGATCTTTCCTATCATAGCCAGATTTGAGGTAACGATCAGAGAAGCTTTCAAAACATCCGTGTTATTCTCGATGGTTTATTTCCTCGGACTTCTTTCTGTTTCGATCATCTCTGTTTTCTCGGTATATCTTTGCATCAAATACATGAGATTCCTTCCTCTTGTTGTCGTAGTTTCCCATGTTATCATTGTTTTCTGTCTGTGCTTGATTCTTGTCCGTGGTTTTTCCAGGCTGGAAGAAAAGTATGCTGATACAGAGACTGCTGATGAGGAGAAGACTGATTCTTCTGAGGAGGCCGACAACTAATCATGTCCGACAAAGAAACTGAAAAGACTTCGGTGATTGAAACCGAAATAAAAGAATCTGCAGAAACTGAAAAAGAGAAGAAAACTGAAGATGAGACCTTTTCCAGGCCAAAACCGCAGAAGTTTTCCGAGATGGATCTTGGCCAGAAGATTCAGTTCCTGCGTGACTATTATCTGATCAAAGTGTTGATAGTAGTTGCTATTCTGTTAGTCGCAGGCTGGCTCATTCATGATATTGTGCAGAATAAAAAGATCGTTTATTCCGGAGCAGGCGTCGGTGTGGACGTTTCGGAAAGCGGAAGTGAATTTCTGCAAAATGGATTTATTGATTATCTTGGTGACGATTATTCCAAGAAAAAAGTCGGATATGGCGATAATGTACTCCTGGTTCCGACCAGCAGTGAATATAATGACAGCTCGGTGGAAATGGCTTTTTTCTCTCAGATCGAAGGAGATATGTTCCAGTTTCTTCTGATCACAAAAGAGAAGTATGAGTATTTCATGCCGTATGAAATATTCATCGATCTTAACGAGCTGAATAATTTTGCGAATTACTCTCAGAATGAGATCCTTTATAACGCGCAGGGAAATCCTGAAGCGATAAAGTTAACAGATGAGATGAAAGATAAACTCGGAGCAAGACAGAATGAAGTGTATCTGTGTTTCTCCAACAGAAATGATCACAGGGAATTAAACGAAAAGATGCTTGATTATCTGTTCTCGTAGAGGAGGAGATGACATGAAACTTTCCAGTATCTATAGTCAGGGTATGGTACTTCAGCGTGAATCGGTCAATCTGATCCGCGGTACTTTTGAAGAAAATGAAGAGATTTCCGTTTCTTTCGATGCAGAAGCACTCGATGTTGAATATGACAGTGAGAAGATGCTTTGGAGCGCTTCTGTTCCTGAAATGCCTGCTGGTGGCCCGCATTCATTATGTATAAGTGTAAACGGGAAAAAGAATCTCGAGATATCGGATATTCTCTTTGGAGATGTGTTTATTCTTGGGGGGCAGTCCAATATGGAGCTGCCGCTGATATGGACAACTGATTTCCACTATGACGAGATCAGAAGTGCTGATTTTGCCGAGATCCGGCAGTTTGAAGTTCCGAAGATCCCGCTGTTTGGTAAGATGAATGATATTCTCGAAGGTGGTTCCTGGGTCAATGCAGATCAAGGTCATATCAATAATTTCAGTGCGATCGGATTCTACTTCGCGAAAGAAAAGTACTTGAAAGACCATATTCCTGTTGGTCTTGTCCAGACAGCTGTCGGCGGAGCACCGGTAGAAAGCCTCATGAGCGAGAAACACTTAAGAGAGTGCTTCTCTAGTATTGAAAGCGAGTATATTCATTCCGGCGAATGTAATAAGGATAAGAGTAAAGGCTGCTTATGGTGTTATAAGGAAAAACTTTCAAAATACAGTGACATGAATTACGTTGCTTCTGTTGCGAAAGAGGATATGCAGCGCCAGGAGAAATGGCATAAGGACGTTGATGACAGAGATCCGGGCTTGAATGAAGACTGGATGAATCTCTGGCAGGACGATGTGTATGAGACATTCAATATGCCTCAGACATTCTATAAGACGAAGTATGAGAAATTTAAAGGCAGTATCTGGCTTCAGCGTACTATTGAGGTTCCGGACGACTGGTGTGATCAGGAAGTTGAGCTGAGGCTTGGAACCCTGATGGATGGGGATACGACCTATGTCAACGGGAATTATGTCGGCGGGTTCGGTTTTAAGTATCCTCCGAGAAGCTTCTTTCTAAAGCCGGGAACTCTTCATGCCGGGAATAATGTGATCACGATCCGTCTGGTGATCGATACCAATATCGGTGGTGCCGTCGAAAAGTGTCCTTATTATCTGAAACTGGGAGAGAAAAAGATCGATCTTTGCGGCTCTTGGAAGATGAGGATCGGAGCAGCTTCGGAAGATCTGGAAGGCCAGACATTCTTTATCTGGTCGCCGACAGCGCTCTTTAATTCCATGATCTATCCGATCCGGAACTATTCCGCAAAGGCGATTCTTTTCTATCAGGGAGAATCGAATTGTGAGTACCCTCAGTATTACGGTCCATTACTTCAGGAAATGGTTTCTGAGTGGAGATCGCTTTTTGGTGAGAAACTACCGTTTTATATGGCGGAAGTGACATATTGGCTCGGAGATGGTCCGGTATATGACGAGGATCCATTTGATGGAGTTCGTAAAGTCCAACATGAGGTTGAATCAAAGATTGCGGATTGCTATTTGATACCGACATATGATCTTGGGTTCTATAACGACCTTCACCCGCAGAATAAAAAAGAAGTCGCCCTGCGGTTCTTTGAAAAATATACGGAAAACGAATGATAAAAGAAAAGACAGCTGTTTATCAGCTGTCTTTTTTGATTCCAGACAAAGGATTCTTCGATACGGCATCATGCAGCGATTCTTCGTCCACATGCGTGTAGATCTGTGTTGTAGCGACACTCTGATGCCCCAGGATCGCCTGAAGTGTTCTGATATCGACCTGACCGTATTTATACATCAAGGTAGCACAGGTATGACGAAGCTTGTGTACGGAAAAAGATGAGGCATCTATGCCGGAAGCGGAAAACAACCGCTTGATGATATTCTGGATCATCGGAGCACTGATCCTGGTACCGCGGCTGCTGAGGAAAAGTGCTTCTTTATCTTTTTTCTTCATGGTGTCCCTAAAAGGGTAGTAATCTTCCAGCGCACGAAGACATGCATCATTTAAATAGATCGTGCGTTCTTTGTTGCCTTTTCCGACAACTCGAAGAGTATCATCGGAAATATCTGACAGATCGATATTTCTAAGCTCGGACAAACGCATGCCGCAGTTTAAAAAGAGCGTGACGATGCAGTAGTCGCGCTCGGCAAACTCGCTGGTGGATGATTCAGCAGCAGAGAGAAGATTGCGGCTCTGCTCCAGATTCAGATATTTCGGCAGGCGCTTGGCACGTCTCGGGGTTTCAAGATCATAAGAAGGATCATCCTTGATAATGCGTTTTTTTTGAAAAAGATACTTGAAAAACGACTTTAACGTGGCCACTTTCCTGGCACGCGTAGCAGAGGATGCTTTTCTTTCACGGGAAAGATAGATCATAAACGCGAAAAGGTCATCGGAAGTAATGCTGTTAAGGAATTTCTCGTCTATGTCGCTGATGGATATATCCTCAAAAGCAGTTTTGTCGTCGAGTTTTACCAGCCCGCGATCCATTTTCAGGAACCGGAAAAGAAGGAGAAGATCGTATTTATACTCCTTGATCGTAAGCGGAGATTTTTCCTGGACTGCCTGCATATATCTCAAATACTGTTCAAGTATCGGGAATGTGGCATTTTCGCCGGAAGATTTTCCTTTGGGACGGCTCATAACTCCTCCTGATTAAGCAAAACATATACTCTTAGGCTAATAGTAACACAAATAACGAAAAAATAACTTGCTTTCCGAATACTGTTGCGCTATAATACACCCATCAAAGACAAATGTCCACGACACGCGGACAACGAAAGAGGAAAGCAAAATGGCAAAGTTAAGAGTTGGCGTTATTGGCGCAACAGGTTATGTAGGACAGAGATTTATCTCTCTGCTGGATGATCATCCGTGGTTTGAGTGTGTAGCAGTAGTTGCTTCTCCGCGTTCTGCCGGTAAGCCTTATGCAGAGGCTGTTGAGGGCAGATGGAAGATCGACTGTGATATGCCTTCTTATGTGAAGGATATGATCGTAGAAAGCACAGAAGATATTGAAGAAGTCTGCAAAAAGGTTGATTTCGT
>DFFH01000020.1:88111-89231 GCA_002368805.1 Mageeibacillus sp. UBA3781
GCAAAACTCGAGACTCCGGTCGTATCCAATAACTCCGCGAACAGATGGACTCCGGATGTACCGATGATGGTTCCTGAGATCAACTCCGATCATGCGGCTATTATTGAAAAGCAGCGCGAAAGACTTGGTACTAAGCGCGGATTTATCGCAGTTAAGCCAAACTGCTCCATCCAGAGCTATGTTCCGGCTCTTACACCTCTTCTGGGTTTTGGCATCAAGTATATTAATGTATGCACCTACCAGGCGATCTCCGGTGCCGGTAAGACATTCAAGGATTGGCCGGAAATGGTCGGTAACATGATTCCTTATATCGGCGGTGAAGAAGAGAAGAGTGAGCAGGAGCCGTTGAAGGTCTGGGGTCACATTGAAGGTAATGAGATCGTTAAGGCGGAAGCTCCGATCATTTCTGCACAGTGCTATCGTGTTGCTGTACAGGAAGGCCATACTGCCGCAGTTTCTGTAAAGTTTGACAGAAAGCCGACGAAAGAGGAGATGATTGAAGCTTGGAAAAATTATAAGGGAGCTCCTCAGGAACTCGATCTTCCGCATGCTCCGAAGCACTTCCTTCAGTATATCGAAGAGGATAATCGTCCGCAGCCGGCTCTGGATGCCAAGTTTGAAGGTGGCATGGGTGTTTCGATCGGCCGTTTGAGAGAAGATCCGATTTTCGACTATAAGTTTACCTGCCTTTCCCATAACACTCTTCGCGGTGCTGCCGGTGGAGCGATGCTCACTGCAGAGTTCCTTTATAAGAAGGGCTATCTGACAGCAAAAGATTGATGATCCTGGGCCCCCGGCATCCGTATCCTTTCTGCAAAGACCATAAAGCCTTCCGGGAAATATGGCCGCAGCGGGATCGGGTGACCGGGTTCCGTTTTATCCTCTCTTTCTGGAAAATGTTTTTGGAAAAAAGTGTTGACGAAACAGGCTATTATCGTTATAATCTTTCTTGCGCTTTGAGAAATGGGTACAAACTCAAACAAGCGGGCCTTTAGCTCAGTTGGTTAGAGCAACCGGCTCATAACCGGTCGGTCTTGGGTTCGAGTCCCTGAAGGCCCACCACTTTGAAGCCAACGTATAATATATATATTTCGAGGGAGAATTCCCGAGCGGCCAAAGG
>DFFH01000010.1 GCA_002368805.1 Mageeibacillus sp. UBA3781
GAAGAGTGATCCTTCGTCTGCATCCTTGAATAACGGAAATAAAGAAAAGGCGGGAAGATCAATTCCCGCCCTTTTTCCATATGGATTTTTATAGAACGATTATTCAATGTGCGTAACAGTTCCGAAGAAGATCGGAAGGCCTGTCTCCAGATCTACGATCGCGTAGGCGAATGGACGGTTGCAGATCACCTTTCTCTGTAGGATCACGTCATTGTGCTCAATGATCACTCCGGTGGAGGCAGCTGCCTTGGTTCCCAGAGCATTCACTTCGATCTTCGTCTTATGGACTACATCACTGATAAAAAGAGGTTTAAGGTTACTCATGTTTCCGAAGTCTGCTCTGGAGGCATCAAAAGCATCTTCCATACCCATGTCTATGAGAATATCTTTCATGGATGTGGAATACTCACTCGTAAATTCCGGGAATTCATATTCAACATCATCACTGTTTTTGCTTTCCCAAAACTCCCAATAATCCTCTACCGTCATATCGGCAATAAATGAATTAATATCGTAGGTTATTCCATCGTCTTCATCCTCGTGACTTGTTGTCGTCCCGCCGTTGAGAATAGCATCGAGCTCGGACAGGATTCCGTCATCCTGAGCTTTGCCCGGGAGCATTATCATGAAAGCATACTTTTCACCATCGTATTTTTTTAGGAGGCCGGTGGCTTTATCGTTGTGCAGAAAGGTAACATCTTTTTCTCCACAGAGATACTTGCACTTGTCTCTGCCGCCATCTGCACGGGTAAAATACCCATCTTCCACGTTTTTGGCTTCAAATGGTTTTTTCCACTTCGCATCAAATGAGAGTGCATTGACAAGAACCATCAGGTCCTCTGATTCCAGCGTATCGATCAAAGTGGGGATCATTCCATCAGTGTTGTCGTTGACCCAGGAATTGATTTTACCGGCTCCGCTGGCATCGAAGGGTAGCGCATCGATCTTTGCATCGAAATTATTCTCGACATACTTCAGATAATTGCTGAAGAAGGCGGGTTCCGATTTTTCATTGATCCAGACGGAGTTGGCGATCTTCAGCTGACTGCTTTTTATCTGATCCATACGGTCGGCCGCAAACAGGAGTGCATCTTCTTTATCCACTCCCGGCATGAGGGTGCCGAGCATCTGGTCGAGTGTTTCTCCATCTGCGCCGGCTGCGGTCATTTCCATCGCGAAAAGCACTGAGTCAGTGGAGACCATGAAGTTCTCGTTGCCGGAATCTGCTGCACAGCGGTTTACCATTCCGACAACAAACTCGGAGTAGGCCTTCTTAAGTTCCTCATCACTTGTTTTCCCTTTGGAACTTTTGGAAGCAACCTGATCATAGATCGCATTTTCGCCGCTTGCCTGGTCAAGTGTTGCTATGTTTGATTTGCTTTTCGATTTTTTTGAACAGCCGGTACCCATCGACAGAAAAATGGATGAGATAAGTATTCCTGCTAATAACTGTCTTGATCTCATGAGTGTCACCCCTTTTCATGTACTTACATTATAGACGATTCATCAAAGGAATATGTTGCATTTTATGCTATTATGATGAAGTAAGATTAAAAGGGCGCGGACAGGTGCTTTTGCCATAAGATCCGTCGCCAGATCTAAATCGGTGGGGAGAATCTTTTGGAACGTTTGAAGAGTCATTATTTTGTGCTGGTGCGCCTCTTTCTGATGGTCACTTTCGGCGCTTACGGATTCGTTGAGAGACCGGAAGATACGCCGGTCTCTGCATGGGTGCTCTTTCTGACGGCGATGTATCTTGCATCGATGGCACTCTTCGAGATCGTTCCGAAGAAGTGTAAGTTCATATGTCTGATCTTTTCTGTGGGATTCTTCTCTGTGCTGATGGCGATTGGTGAGACGGAGTTCATGCTCCTGGGTTTCATTATTGTCTACGATTTTCTATCGCTTTTCGAGACTCTGGAAGCCAGGATCTATCTGATCCCCGTTATAGGTTTTCTCATACCGGGACCGATCAGCATGGTGACCCGGCTGATCGCGGTATCGCTCACGGCGATCGTTTATCTCCAGCACAATTACGTCATCCGCTCCTATAGAAAGCAGATGCTCGAAGATACTATCAATGAGCAGAACCTGAAGCGCGACATGCAGCAGAAGGAATACGAAGCGAAGATGGAGCAGAGGAGAAGCATGATGATGGCGGAGAATCAGATCCTCGAGCAGCGCGCATCGCTGTCGCAGACACTCCATGATAAGCTCGGCCATAACATCAATGGTTCGGTATATCAGCTCGAAGCCGCCAAGGTCCTGATGGAGAAAAATCCGGAGAAATCCGAGGCCATGATCCAGGCGGTGATCGACCAGCTCCGCGGAGGAATGGATGAGATCCGCGGGATCCTGAGGAAAGAACGTCCGGAGAAACGCCAGCTCACGATGCTCCAGCTCTATAAGCTGTGCGAGGATTGCAATTCCAAGGGAGTTCAGACTGAGCTTGTGACCGAGGGAGAGACCTCGCAGATCCCGGATAAGATATGGGAAGTGATCCTGGATAATGCTTTTGAAGCGGTATCCAATTCCATGAAATACAGTAAGTGCAGCCGCATCGATATCCGGCTCGTTGTCATGGCGCAGCGTGTACGCGTCAGTATCTCGGATGACGGGATCGGCTGTTCAGAAATAAAAGACGGCATGGGCATCTCAGGTATGCGCCAAAGAGTCAGAGAATGCAGCGGCACCATCTCTTTTGAAAGCGCTGCGGGATTTACCGTGACGATGCTGCTGCCGCTGAAGGAGGACTAGACATGGAGAAAATTAAAGTCATTATTGCAGATGACAGTGATTTTGTAAGAGACGGCATGAAGATCATCCTTGATGTGGATGACGACTTCGAGGTCTTAGGCTGTGCGAGTAACGGGCGTGAAGCGATCGAGATCGCGGAGAAAAATAAACCGGACGTGTTCCTCATGGACATCCAGATGCCTGTGATGGACGGTATCGAAGCGACAAAAGAGATCGTAGAGAAGGACCTCGGAAAAGTTCTGATCCTGACGACTTTCGATGATGATGATCTCGTTCGGAAAGCGCTGGGAAACGGCGCAAAAGGATACCTGATCAAGAATCATACACCGGATCATCTGAAGCAGATGATCAAGTCTGTCTATAACGGTACGAGCGTCATGGAAGAAAACATTCTCGAGTCGATCAGCAAAAGCGCGGCGGCCACCCCGGCAGGGAGCGG
>DFFH01000051.1 GCA_002368805.1 Mageeibacillus sp. UBA3781
CTTCTTTCTGTGGGTCATGATCTCCACGACATCCTTATCATTGAACTCGAAGATATTCTGTATCATCTGCTTCTCGGAATCCTCGATGGAGCCCTCTTCCGAGCCGACATCGACCATCATGCGGATCTCTTCTTCCGTGACATTGGTCTCCTTGACTTCCGGATCGATGTGAAGAAGACGGAGGACCGCATTGGTGCTGATCGTCAGGAACTTTACAAACGGCTTCATGATCGTTCCGAAAGTCCGTACGATACTGGAAGAACGGAAAGCAAGCTTCTCCGCGTTATTCTGCGCGATACGCTTCGGCACGAGTTCGCCGAGCACCAGCGAGAAATACGAGAGGATCACGGTAACCACGACCGTGCAGACCGTCGCCAGCCAGGAATACTTCCCGTCCGGATCGAGCCATGCGGTCATTCTTCCGGTGAATCTGTTCGCGGCAAAAGCACTGGCGAGGAATCCGGCAAACGTCACGCCGACCTGGATCGTCGCGAGAAACGTGGATGGATTCTCGATAAACTTCAGGACTCTTCTGGCTTTTTTATTGCCATCTTCCGCCTGTTTTTTTACTTTTGCATCATTAAGCGAGATGACTGCCATTTCAGCAGCCGAGAAAAAGGCATTGATCAGAATAAAGATCAAAACTATGACCAGGTCCAAAACTATTTGGCCTATACTGTCGTCGGGCACGTGCGTTCCTTTCCTTCCTTATATCCGCAGGAAACTGCGGCGCGAGACTGTGCGCGTGATATCTAATATTTATAATTAAAGACGAATATAACAGATTTTCAAGACTATTTCAACTTCGGGTGTGTTATGATGGGTGTCTGGAACCTATACTTGAGGGAGAGAGGAACTTTCATGTCCGGCCGCAGAACTGAGAAAAAGGATGTGCCTTCCAAAATCGGAGGAACGCTTGCCCGTCCGCTCCTTTTCGGCGTGATCTGCTTTTCTTTCTGGCTCTTCTTTTTTATATTGACAGGCATCTATTTTTCAGAAACTTCGGGCTTCGGCGCATCCGAGATCACTTCTCTCGGAATATTCCGCAGCCGCTTTGCCCGTGCGGATTTCAGCAGTTACACCTTCGAAGCCGGGATGGGCATGAGTATCCCGAGGCTCCTTCTTTCGGGCTATGGCGGCATACTTTCGCTTCCTTTTTCGCTTCTTCCCGTCTCGATCCATCCGCAGGCGCTAGCTCTTCTGAATGCGATCCGTCTGGGACTTTCGGGAGGCATTTTCTTCTTCATGCTGACTTCCTTTTCCCGAAGAAGGACGATCCGTTCAGCATCGATACTGGGTTTTCTTTACACGGCAGTTCTGATGGGACTGTGCTATCTTCTCCGCTTCCCGGTATCGGATGCTTTCTTCCTCTTTCCGGGCATCGTCTTGCGGCTTTTCCGCGATTCGGAAAAGGATAAAGGATTCTCCCTGTCAGATGTTTTTCTGCTCTGTCTTCTTTTCTTAAGCAGCGCCGTCTGGGATCTTCTCCTTTTCCCGCTCCTTCTTCTAATACTTTTTCGTCGGGGGAAGAAAACTGAAGCTCTCTCCTGTGTGCTGTCACTCGGGCTCTGCGCGTTTATCCTTCTGCCGCAGTTTCTGCAGATGCCCTGCGCCATCAAAGGAGAACCATCCTCTTCTTTTCTCCGCAAGCTCGGAAACGATACGGATAGATACCACACGGACGTTACCTATACGACCGATGCCACCTCGGTGCTTCTGGATAGGAAACACTCACTTCTGGTGATCGCCGCGCAAAACGAAAATACCGGTACTCCGGAAGGAAGCTCCTCCGGCACAAAAGAAGATACTCCCGGCTCAGAAGGTCCCTCCGGGTCATTTTTCTCTTTCATGAATGACTTTTTCTACTCGCTCTGGCCTTCTCTTCCGGCCGAGCCTTTCCAGGACACCTACTCGCAGGGGCCCGTCTATTCTGATACGAGGAATGTAAATTACACCGTGACTACGATGTTTTCCGAGCCTTTATTCTGCGCGGTGGAGCTGCCCTCCCTTCACCATCCGGTGGATCTTTACGTCAATGACCGCATCGTCTCCACCATCTCGAACAGTAACGAGAGAGTTCTGGTGAAGCTGGGCACCTATAACGTCGGACAGAATCTGACCGTCCGCCTTCACTCCTCCTATCCGGAAGACATAAAGGGAGCCTCCGCGCAGTTCGGCTACATGAACACGATCAACTGGAAACAGTTTACGGAGAATGTCACCTACGGAATTACGGACATGAAAGAAGATGTGGACGGGATCACTGCGGATGCACTGGTCGCTTTTAATTCCACACTTCTGACGAATATCCCTTTCGAAAAGGGCTGGTCGCTCTATGTAAACGGAGAAAAGCATCCCGTACTTGCGTACCGGGATGCCTGGGTTTCATCGGATATTCCAGCCGGCCATTACATCATCCATCTGCACTACACCGCACCCGGAGCATCCTGGGGCGGATGGATCAGCTGTTTTTCTTTCTTCCTTCTGGCAGTGATCTGTTTCCGTCACGGCAGATCTTCGAAGGATCACTCTTCTTCTTCGTCAGTAGATCCGGAGATCACTTCGAGTTCCGGAGCATCATCTAAGAACTTATAAGTGAAGCCCTGATTCTTCAGTTCTTTCAGGAACGGAAGCGGATCAAACTCCGCGACCATATGTACACCTGCCTTTTTCCAAGGTCCCAGAGAGATCAGGATCGCACCGGAAACGAGAGCTGCCGCTGCCATGAAGTCGGTCGCAGATGCGCCGTACTTGGCGAAGCACTCCTGGTGATCTACGAGTGTATAGATCAGGCACTGTTTCTCCGCGCCTTCCTTGCTGCCGTGGATCAGCATACCGACGCCGGTCTTTCCTTTCGCCGTCGCAACCAGGTCTTCCTGCTGCGGCATGACTTCGGATAAGAAGTCTAAAGGAGCGATCTGCTGGCCGTCGATATCCACTGGTGTAGAGGAAGTCATACCGACTTCGCGCAGGATACGCACCATCGAGAGGAACGGACGCTTAAATGCGGAAAAATAGCGGATGGACGTGGCATCCGGGATCTCTCCGGAAAGTGCATCGATAACTTCGTGATCGACCATGTAGAGATTTCTCTTTCCGATCTCCGGGAAGGAATACTTCGCCTGTGTGCTCATCGGAGGGAGCTTGACGATCTGCCCGTTGGACCACATGCGGGCCTCGGAAGAGATCTGGCGGAGACTGGTCATCATCGGAGTATTCATCAGATACGGATGCGCATTGGTGCCGGCATTCATATCAAGGATATCTACCGTTCTGACATCGTCCATCTGCTTGACATACGCATACTGGGCAAATGCATCGATAACTCCGGGGTTAAAACCGCAGCCGATGATCGCCGTAAGTTCTTTCTCGCGGAACTTCTGGTCATACGCATACTCCGCATCGATATCACAGGTCGTGGATCCTTTCGGCATATAAAGTGAAGCATCGATATAGTTCGCACCGATCTGCAGACACAGATCCATCACCTGAAGATTCAGGGTAGAAGGCGCAAGATTGATCACAAGATCCGGGCGGTAGATCTTCGCCATCAGGAGTGTTTTTTCCATATTGCGGATATCTACATATGCAGTCACGATCTTCTGCTTATCGCTGGAATATTTCTTCTTATACGTGTCGCACTTTTCCTTGCTGCGGCCGCTGAGGCACACTTCACGGAAATAAACATAATTCTGCGACAGCATCGGTATAACGGCTCGCGCCAGCTTTCCACAGCCAATCACCAGCACTCTTTGCATTTTCTTCTACCTCCTCAGTCCACAAAAAACGGACGGTGATAATTCGAGTTATCGATCACGAAGTCGCTGTCATCCAGCGGGGTATGGCGCTGAAGATACATCTTCTGCGCGGGGATGTGCTTGGTCTTATACACCTCGACAGGGTCATCTCCGTAAAGAGGTGTATCCAGAAGAGACGCTCTGTGTTCTGCTTCACGATAGTCCACCCGCATATATACGGTCATATCGAAATACCGCATCAGAGGTTCTCTGTACATCATCGTCCCGATAAGGATCATCAGACCGTCTTCCGACAGCTGATAATGTCTTTCGTTGACGAATGCGTCATTGTCACTATCCAGACAATAGACGACCTTGTCGATCACTCCATCCCGCTTGAAAGGTTTTAACACTTCCGCGATCAGTTTATCTTTGTTGAACCCGTTAAAGTAATAAGACTCGACGGGGTCTTCGCCCTTGTAGCTGGCCTCGACCGAACGGTGATAATCTTCCAGATCCACGACATCGTATTCCTTACCCAGCATCTCGAGGTAACGCCCGAGCTTATAGGTAAAGACCTTCTTTCCGGCAAACTCGATACCATCGATACCCAGGACTCTCGCATTCTTCTCGATCGCCGCTCTGGCCACCGTGTGTACGATCAGGCAGGTCGTGATCTGATCCTCGATCTCGAGAGGATACCTGGCATAGCCGAAAGTATCCATCGCGTATTTTCTGAAATCCTTACCATACGCGATCACCGGGATCTGACTTCTGTCGCAGGCATCGATGACCGTGCCGTTACATCCGACGAATAAAGAGAAATCGTCTCTTTCGCGGATCTTCATCAGGCTTTTGGAGATCGGAGATGCGTTCCCGGCACTGATGATCTGGTGGAAGAACGATTCAATACCGAGATCCTTCAGCATCTGCTTGATCTCCGGAACCGAAAGCGTATCACAGATATTCAGGTCATATCCATCCGAGGAGAGACTCTCGAGCATGTCCACAAGATCCGTGTCCACCTGCTCAGAACCGTCTTTGACACCGGAAAGTGCTTCTTCGTCAGACACAAGAACTGTGCCCCTGGAAACCAGCCTTTTGCTTTCCAGAGCTTCTTCTGACCAGTAGGTA
The DNA here is from genome assembly GCA_002368805.1 of Mageeibacillus sp. UBA3781. Taxonomy (GTDB): domain Bacteria; phylum Bacillota; class Clostridia; order Saccharofermentanales; family Saccharofermentanaceae; genus Scatonaster. The sequence continues at coordinate 4,872 of DFFH01000051.1, forward strand.
AACACCCCCATGTCAAAATACACACGATTCATTTCAGACTCCCCCATTTTCAAGAGCTGCATATATTATACAGCAATTCATACCAGATTTGTCCCTTATATTCATCTTTTACAGAATCAGGACCATTCTGCTGTTTATTTTCCCTATTCGTGATATACTTACGGTATCCTAGATTTCGTGAAAGGAGCTTGCTGATGCGCCATTCCGCCCGTTCTGAACGTGATGTTCCCTTCTCCCCGGAGATGGAAAACGAGACTTCCGAGCCGGTCTCTACCGTCGAGAATCCCTTGATGGAAGAACTGCATACGGTCTCCAGCAGTTCGGTTCCCGCATGGAAAACACCCAGTGTGGTCGTATCCCCAGAGAAGAAAGATCCTTTCAAATCAAATAACATGTTCGTTTCCATTGATGAAGAGTACCAGAGCACGTCTTCGCGTCCGATGGCTCCCATCAATGCAACCATCGTCAAGGAGAAAGAGGTCAAAGAGCATTTCTCCTATTCCGACGATCAGCTGGTCTATAGAAAAGACATGAAATTCGGCGAGAAAATGGCAGTTACTTTCCGTAAGACCGCTGTATGGTTTTCTGATCTGTGGGACAAGTACGTCCTGTTCATGAAGAACCATTTTCCGGCTGTATTTGAGCAGAATTCCGTTTCGAAGATCACCACCATCGCGTGCTGTATCCTCTTTATCCTCATTGGCCTGATCGTGGTCGGCGCGCTCGCTCTCCGCTGATCCTTTTCCATCAAGAGGGAGGTCTATCCCATGACAAAAGCATCTGCTTCCTCACAGGATTTTTTCAAAGATTTTTCGAAGGAGAATCTCTTCCGGATCCTTCTCAATCAGGTCGATTACTCGGTGTGCTTCAAGGATAAAGATCACCGCTACATGCTCTGCTCCTCCTCTTTTGCCCGTCTTCTCGGCTACAAGACGCCCGACGAACTTGTCGGGAAAGACTTAAGCTCTTTTATCCCTGAAGATGACGCGAAAGAACATACCGAATGTGAAGAGCGCGTCATGGACAGCAAAACACCGGTCCTTCATCTGGAAAAGCACCTGGAGCTCTCCGGTGCGAGGACCACTCTCGAGACGATCTGGCTGTCGACCTCGATCTATCCCCTGATCGACGAGAAGGGCGAAGTCCGCGGTACCTGGAGCATCACGAAGGATATTTCCGAAGAGAAAAACACAGAGCAGAAGCTCATGCAGAAGAATAAGCAGTGCGATGAGCTGAATTCCCGCATTCAAGTCCTCTCTACGATCGACGAGGAGACCGGGCTTTATAACCGCAAATACTTCGAAGAGATGATCCAGCGCAATATGCGCCTGTTCTCCCGTGTCAGAGGGCGCGGTTACAGTGCGGGTTTCTCGATCATATTGATGGACATCGATCATTTCACCAAGCTATGCACGGATCATGGTGCGCAGAAACGCGAAGTCATCCTTCAGTACGTCGCGGATATCCTTCGCGCCAGTTCCAGATCGGCAGATGACGTCTTCCGCGTCGGAAATGACGAGTTCGCACTCCTTCTTTCCGATACCGGTATCACCGGGGCCAAGGTCCTCGCCGGCCGCATCAAGAGCCGTTTCCTCCGGACCCCGCTGGTTATTGACGATAAGACGATCTATATTTCCCTAAGCTTCGGCTTCTCCACCTTCGAGGATCAGCTCGATGCCTCGGAGCTCATCATGAAAGCCGATCAGGATCTGTTCAATGCAAAAAAGGAGCGCTGAGCGCTCCCTTTTCATTCGTCCTTTTTTCTCGGCATCCACGGGACACCCTCGGGGAACAGATATCCGTAGTAGTCCATATCGATGATGTGCGTGGAGCAGTAGAAGAGTTCACTTACGTATTCGCTGCATTCTTTCACATACTCCTTCGTGATCTCTTCATCGACGAGCGCCGTGACTTTCCCTGATCCGGCATTGTACATGATCTTGTCGTTGATGAAGCTTCTGTCGCTGAAGATAACATAGTGCGGTTCCGGTGCGAAGATATCGGTGCCGATATATAGTCTCGAGTCATACGGCAGGCCGAACATATTCGCCAGCGTCGGCGCGATGTCCATACTGCAGCACGGCTTATCCACGACGACGGGTTCTTTCATATCGCCGCTCCAGAGGATAAAGGTGTTCTCATATCTGGTAAAAGGATCCACCATCTTCTTGCCGCACAGCTCGTTATATTCACTAGGCTGAAGTCCGTACGGATAGTGGTCCGCACCCATCGCGATGACCGTATTTTCCAGTTCGCCCGCTTCATCGAGTTTCTGAAGGAGAAGTTCCAGTGCACGGTCGAGCTCCATTTGGCAGGCGATATATGCTTTTACCGGAGTACTGTAATCGAGATCCTTGACCTCGTTTTTATACTTCGAAGACATCTGATTATCACCCCATGCATAGGGAAGATGTCCGCTGACCGTCATGTAGTACACATGGAACGGCTGCCCCGATCCATCGAGATAGTAGTCGATCGACTTTTCGATCATCTCCACATCCGACTCCGGCCAGGTCTTCTTCACATCGAGACCGTTACCGTAGCCGTAATAGGTATATCCCATGGTCGGGTACGAGCGGTCACGATGGTAATAAGTGTAGGTGTTGTTGTGGAAAGCATATGTCTTATATCCCAGGGCCTGGAACTGGTTACCGAAAGCAAACGGCATATAGTTCTTCGCGACCTTCGTATAGCTCCATACGCCGGACTTCGGGATGAGCCCGGTCGTCTCGACAAACTCACCGTCCGACGTGCTGACGTACCAGATCGGCGTATAGAAGTTATTGAAGACGAAGCCTTCTGTGGAAAGCTTATAGAGTGTCGGAGTGAGCTCCGGGTCGATCACATATCCGGAGAATCCTTCCGCTGTGAGAAGGATCAGGTTCTTCCCCTTAAAGATCCCCGTATATTCGTTCATCGAGGTCGGCTCTCTCTGCGATAGGAACTCGTTCATGTGGCGGTAGGTCTTATCTGTGGCATCAAGATCAAAGTCAATATCCAGTACATTCTTCGGATATGGTGTCGGTGTCGCAGTCGGAGAAGGGGTCGGAGTCGCAGTCGCTTCCGGCGCCTGTGTAGGCTCCGGTGTCGGGACAGGAGACGGTGTCGGTTCCGGAGTCGTCGTGCCTTCCGTGACCATCGTCTCGATCTCGATGTCATCGACATCGATCTCGGCCTTCTCGTCTTTCTTAATGTTCAGGATATTCATCCGAAAGTCGATACTCATGGTCGGAAGAAGTCCGAAAGTCCGAAGTGACGCATCCTGTGAAAACTCCGAAAGGTAAAGAAGTCTCGGATTCGCCGCGCCTTTTCTGTCATGGACGATCAGGTGCTGTCCGATCACTCCCGCCACGAGAAAAGCACCGATCACGGAAAGTGTATATTTCCATCCCGGTACCGGGATCTTCTTCATAAACTTCCGGATGACCGGCCAGTACAGGACCGACGGGATCAGAAGGATCAGGATGCCGAGCCAGCCGTCGATGATCGCGGATCTTACGACGCTGAAATACTCTACGACCGCACCGGCTCCTCCGGCTGCGATCGAGCCCCAGACGAATATCGTACCGAAGATCCGGAAATAGATATACTGCGCTATATAGATGACCGTCAATATATTTGTGATCACTCCGAAGGTGATCATACGGACTTTTCTTTTCGGGATAAGAAGGACCAGCCCCGTGATCAGTGCCGATCCGGTCAGGGAAAGAAGCACGGTATATCGCGAGAACGGATATCCGACCAGCCGGGAGAAACAGAACTCGAAGAGCAGTGTCACGGCCGGAAGCCACAGCACAGTGAGCACACTTGCCCACACAGGCTGTTCAAGAGTTTCTTCTTTCTTTTCCTTCTTCGGCTTTTCTACTTTCTCCGTCTCTTCTGCCGCAGCTTCTTCCTCCGGAACTAGTGCTTTTCCCAGATTATCTTCCTGATTCTCACTCATGGAATGCGTCCTTTCTGCCGAGCGGCCGGATGTCGAAAGACTCCAGGAAATCTTCGCCCTTCTGCACTTCCGTGAAGGAGAGATCCGGATAGTCCAGCTGGCGCATCACCTCGTAAAGTGCGATGGCGACGGCGTTGGATAGATTCAGGCTCCGGCATGTCCCTGCCATCGGGATGCGGAAGCAGTGATCGAGATGGGCAGCCAGCCGCTCATACGGGATGCCGGTGCTCTCTTTTCCGAAGATCAGAAAGATGTCGCCCTCGACAGACCTAAAGTCAAAGCTGCTGTGCGGCTTCTTCCCGTAGCGTGTCATGTAGAAATAGGTCCCCGGGTTCTTGCTTTCGAAGTCCTCGAAGCTGTCATAGAAATCATATTCCGCCAGGTCGAGGTGATTGGACGCCGCCCTTTTCAGGGTGTCGTGATTCAGCTCAAAGCCCAGCGGCCTGATGATATGGACCTTCGTGTTCGTCGCCACGCAGGTCCTTAAGATATTTCCCGTATTCTGCGGTATCTCCGGTTCAAAAAGAACCACATGTACTGCCATTATTCCACCTCATTATTCCTTTTTCTCTTTTTTATTCTGCTTCACCATTCTTCTGATCTTCGAGATCCGGTAATAGAGAATAAATGCCATGAATATCACGAATATGGCAAGAAGTCCCCATACGAAGGATTCACCATACAGCAGCGCTAAGTCCCAGAAGCCCAGCTTTCTGGAGCCTTTTCCGGCTTCCAGGATCCACCCGGCGCGGAAACCCGTGACAAGCAGGCAGATCAGGGCGTTCATTAATATCAGCAGCGGAAGCACGACTATGATCAGTTTCTCTTCATAGATCCGCTCGCAGCAGCGGTTATATGACCGGGGATCTCTAGTCTGTCCTGTCCTGAGAGCTTCCTTCTGCAGCGCGGCCGATGTATCCAGAAGCTCCAGGTGCGTCGGCTTCTTCTCGGTCCATATCGAGCCATCACTCCAGAGTGAGCCTTTTTTCTGCGCCATTTTTATTTCTCTTACCTGCTTGAGGGAATCCGTCTGCATCGCGGAGACCCATCCATTTGCAGGATTCTTCAGGACTTTAATCTCTTCTTTCCGGATCTTCCCTTTGCATCTTGAGAGGGAAAGATACAGATTTCCCAGGATCTGATCGATATTCCCCGCACCATATTCCGTTCTGGCGTAGCGGAGAATGCGGATCGACTGTGTGATCTCCTTCGGCTTTGTGATCGCATGAAAGAGACCCTGGACATAGTATTTTCCTCTGGAGTCAGGAAGTTTGTCGATGTAATCCAGCATCTCCTGATCCTCTTCCGAAGAAAAGTCAGTAAACTCGCCATAGGACAGTGCTTTTGCCAGCGGGAGAAAGATCCAGGCATCCGGAACCCTCTCCTTTGCCAGGGATGTAAGAAGATCCATCGCTTCCTTCCATTCACTGCTCTCTTTAACGACTTTGGCGCGGCTGCTCTCGATGACAGGATAAATGACCGGATCATATTCGCCGATCTTTCCGTAAACAAATTCCAGCTCTACCACGATCTTGCAGAAGGCATACCAGGCCATAAGACTCTTATTCGGGAGCTCGTCCGCACAGTAGTGATAAAGGCCGCATGCGGCATGAATATTCACCAGTTCCCCGTCATCTCCCCAGAAACATCTGTCCGCGGTTTCGTGACAGGCCGCCGGGATCCCTCCGGATGCAGCCACCGAGATATACCGGTTCGCTTCCTTATTCAGGATCTCCTGCTCAAGTTCGAAGCTGTCCGGGTCCATTTTCTGCAGCTTGGAGAGCTGCTTGCTGTCCCTATACGCCTTCGCCATTTTATAAGCCGCCAGCGGATGGCCGGCATCGGCGCTTTCTTTATAGAGCTGCCAGATCTCTTTCTGGATCTTCTCATCATTCTTATTCTGCTCGGTATCGAGGAGCTCCGCCAGCTCGAATTTCGCTGTCGTATCTCCTTCTTTTGCTGCCAGACGGAAATAATGAGCGGCCTTCTCCTCATCCGGGCCAGCCTCTCCATTCTGCAGGAAGTATCCGCCCAGAAATACTTCCGCTCGGATAAACCCCGATCTTGCCGCCACCATCTCGAGATTGATGGCGCGCTCATCGTACGGGTTCTCCTCCAGAAGATAGGAAGCCATCAGATGATATGCACGGGTATTTCCGATCTTGATCGCCTGTTCAAGCAGGGAGAGCGCTTTGTCCTCATCCGGCTCACATCCGATGCCGGCCCGGTAACATACCGCCAGGCAAACGATCGCCGTGTGAAGGCCCATATCCGCACCTTTTTTATAGTAGCGGAACGCCTCTTCTTTATTGACCTTTGTGCCCACACCGTTTTCATAGCTCAGGCCCGTCTCCACACAAGCCGGCGCGAAATTCTTATCTGCCGCTTTTTTAAAGTATTCAAATGCTTTTTTATCGTCCTGATGCGCCTCGGAAGTACCCTCTCTGTAATGGAAAGCGATCCGGTACATGGCATCCGGCACATCTTTGTCCGCCGCCTGTTTAATCAGTTCAAAGCCCCTTTTCTCGTCCTTTTCACATCCGAGTCCCATCTCGAGCATCATGCCGAGGTTATATGTGCCAAGCGCGAAGTTGTTCTCATGCGCGATCCGGAAATACTTCGCCGCCTCTTCATAATCCTTCTTGCAGCCGATGCCGTCGCCGATCGCCTCGCCGAGGATATAGCTGCCGACGCCCGGCGCCAGCTTCTGTGCTTCTTTGAAATACTTAAGCGCGAGGGCGGGATCTCTTTCCACGCCATCACCTCGCGAATACTTCTGCCCCATACCGATCTTCGCGATCGGATGATCTTTGGCGGCCGCTCTTTCCAGCCACATCGCCGCTTCTTTCGGATCTCTATCGACATAGGTACCCGTATCGAACATCTTCGCCAGCGCCAGCCAGGCATTTACATCGCCGCCGGTCGCCGCCTTACGGTACCACTCATAGGCCTGTTCGAGATCCTTCTCCACGCCGGAGCCGGTCTCATAGCATCTTCCGAGATTAAAACAGGAAAACGGATGTCCGGCTTCGGCCGACTCGCGGAACATCGCGAGGGTCTTTCCGTCCACCGCCTTCATTTTTCTTTCACGCTCATAAGCCGTCGCCGCCTGTGCATTCGGGTCATGAAGCACATAAGCGCTGACAGCGTCTCTGATCTTATCGTAAAAGCTTCTGTTTTTCTCTTCCATACAGTCTATTATCTCACAATTTTTCTTCCAGGATCTTTCGGAGTAGAGCCGGATCCGCTTTCCCCTTCGTCTCCCGCATAGCCTGTCCCAGCAGGAACTGGAAGTTCTTCGTCTTGCCGGCGAGATATTCGTTTCGCGCTTTCTCATTATTCTCCAGCACTTTTCCGACAGCCTCTTCCAGGATCTTTTCATCCGAGATGAGCCACAGATCGTGCTGATCCGCATATTCCGAAGGAATGGCATTCTCCGTAAATGCCGCCTTCAGAAGTTCTCTCCCCGATGCTCTGGAGACTTTCCCCTCTTTTACCAGGACGATGATCTCCCCGAGCGAATCTTCCCGGATCTTCAGGTCCTCCGGCAGCGTCCCGGTGTCATTTAGGAGTTTCATGAGGTCCACCATGATCCAGTTCGACGCTTCCTTCGCATCGCCGCATATCT
>DFFH01000105.1:0-1207 GCA_002368805.1 Mageeibacillus sp. UBA3781
CGAAGGCTTCGTATTATTATCAGGCCAAGAGAACTGTCCGTGATGAAAAAGGACATATAACCGGCTCCTTCCTTACGATCCGGGATATTACGGCGGAACAGAGACTGCTCCAGCAGGAGCGGTACAATGCGACGCATGACAGCCTTACCGATCTTTTTACCAAAGAATTCCTATTCGAAAGCATCCGTAAAAAACTGGACGAGAATCCGGATCAGGACTACATGATCCACTATATCGACATTCTCGGTTTTAAGCTGATCAACGATGTTTACGGTACGGAATTCGGTGACCGTACGCTAAAAAAACTCGCCGCGTTCTTAAGAGATCACGTGCCATCTGATGGTGTGTTCGGAAGGATCGGTGGAGATACCTTCGGCGTTCTTGTTCCCAAAAATGAATTTGATCAGAAGAAGCTGGAAGAAGATCTGACGAATTTCACGATGAACGAAGGAGTGCTGGAACATAACATCGTGATCCATGTGGGTGTGTATGAAGTCATCGAGCGGGATATGGAAGTGTCTTTCATGTTTGATAGAGCGCTTCTGGCGATGAGTACGATTGAGGATGAGTATCAGACGCACGTTGCGTTCTACGATGAGAAGATCCGAAATGATGTTCTCTGGGCACAGCATATTTCCGCGCAGCTAAAGGAAGCTCTTCGTAAAAGAAATGTGGTTCCCTATCTGCAGCCGATCGTTGATTCAAACGGCCGGATCGTTGGTGCTGAGGCACTGGCCAGATGGATCCATCCGCAGGACGGATTCCTCCCGCCATCGGATTTTATCCCGGTCTTTGAAAAGAACGGTATGATCGTCGAGATCGACCGGTATATGTGGCGCTGCGCCTGTGAGATCCTTTCCGACTGGGAAAAGCAGGGAAGAGATCTCTTTATCTCCGTGAATATCTCTCCGAAGGATTTCTACTTCATGGATGTGGCTTCCGAGATAAAAGCACTGACCAAAGAGTTTGCGCTTGATCCTTCCAAACTTCGTATCGAGATCACGGAGACCGTCATGATGACCGATGTGGAGAACAGAATGAAGGTGCTGGATGATCTTAGAAAAGAGGGATTCATCGTGGAGATGGATGACTTCGGATCAGGCTATTCCTCCCTGAATCTTCTGAAGGATATGCCGGTCGATGTACTGAAGATCGACATGCGTTTCCTGACTTCCAATTCGGATGATGTGAAGGCCAGAACGATCCT
>DFFH01000105.1:1340-10967 GCA_002368805.1 Mageeibacillus sp. UBA3781
CTCGAGATGCTTTCTGAAATGGGATGCAAGCTCTTCCAGGGGTATTACTTCGCCAAGCCCCTGCCGCTCAATGAATTTGATTCCTTCCTTGCGGCCTGGCCCGCGTAAGCATGATTTATTCGAGAACGAAAAACGGCGCCTGAAAGAGGCGCCGCTTTTTATGATTCAGGTCTGATGACTCTCTTACTGTTTCCGGCTGGCAGACAGTACCAGTTTCTCGCAGAGGTCTTCATAGCAGATGCCGACCGCTCTTGCTTCCTGCGGGATCAGGCTGTTCGGTGTCATGCCCGGGAGGTTATTGGCCTCGAGACAGTAGAAGTCGCCGTCTTCCTCGGAAAGGATGAAGTCCACACGGGAGTAGTTCCCGAGACCGAGAGCACGGTGAACGGCCACCGCCAGTTCCTGTGCACGCTTCGTCTGTTCCTCGGAAAGCGGAGCCGGGCAGATCTCTTCGGTCGCATTGGCCTGATATTTGTTCTTATAGTCATAGAAGCCCTGCTTCGGACGGATCTCGATGATCGGGAGTGCCTGCCCATCGAGAACACCGATACTGAACTCGCGTCCGCGGATCATCTTTTCAATCAGGCAGGTATTCTCATATTTGGTGGAGTAGGTGATCGCATCTTTCCACTCGGACTCGTCATGTACGATGGATACGCCGCAGGAGCTGCCACAGCCGATCGGCTTAACGACACACGGGAATCCGATCTTTTCGCGGACCTCATCGACGGACTGCTTCGAAGGATCGAAGATCACCCAGTCCGCTGTCGGAATATCAAATTGCAGAAGCAGTGTCTTGGTCAGGTGCTTGTCCATCGCGAGGGCGCAGCCGAGATAGCCGGAACCGGTGTACGGGATATCATAGCAGTCGAGTACCGCCTGAAGACGTCCGTTCTCGCCCATGCCGCCGTGGCATCCGATAAAGACAGCGTCCGCTTTCTTACAAAGCTCGATGACGCCGGGGCCGATGAGCTCTTTTCTGCCGCCGTGCGATGCGATGATCGCCGGAAGATCCGGCTCGGTCTCCGGGATGGAGTAGGAAAATGTCTTGCCGGAAGAGGGCTTTATGAAGCAGCTCTCGAGATCGGCCGCATCCGTGCCTTCATATACATCGACAAAAGCCACCTCGTGACCTTTGGATAAAAGTGCATTGGAAATAAGACTTGCCGAACAAAGAGAAACATCACGTTCCGGGCTGATGCCGCCGGCTAAAACTACGATTTTCATAAGAAAAAGGACCTCCCCTCAGAGTGTGCGATCCGTCTTTTTGCTTTTTCTTCCCGAAAAGCACACGCCATGATTATACACTTTTTCATTATATGCCAAGGAGGAATTTGCCATTTGTAATGAAAGAGTAGGATTTTTCGTGACGTGGAAACAAGGGAATGGTATGATAGTGTGGTATAAGTAGGTGGAGGTCGCAATATGCTTGCCATTTTGTATTTGATCATAGCAATATTCTTCGGGACTCAGCTGATACGTTTCCTGATCCCGGATATCCGTCGTCTTTTCGTCGGTATCGCTTCAGAGCCCGAGACGATCGAGAAAGTCCCGACCATGCTTTTCCTTCTTCCTGCAGGCACACTGGTCGGACTCCTGCTCAGCTCCTGGGTCACCTACTTCCTCGCATATATCATGCACCCGTATATTCCGGCCGACACTGCGAACCTCCTGCCGGCGAATATCGTCAGCATGTGTATCTTCGCATATCTTGCCTGCCTGTTCTGGCAGAGATGTTTCCTCAGAAACTATAGAAACCAGCAGGATCCGAGGTTTAAGAAACTTCCGGATTACCGCCGCCATCCGGGCTCGGTGATCTTCTATCTGACATCGATCCTTGTTGTAGTAAGTGCTGTTGCTTTCGTGTATTTTTACAGCTGCTTCACCAGCGGAAATACCGTCCGTCTGGGCTTTTCGATCTTCAGTGATTTCTCTCCGCATGTGGCGATCACTTCGGGATTCGGCAACGGCTCGAATTTCCCGACCCAGTATCCGCACTTCTCCGGAGACAATATCCAGTATCACTTCATGTTCTACTTCCTGACCGGTAATCTTCAGGCGATGGGACTTCCGATCGTCTGGGCGATCAATCTGCCGTCGATCCTCTGCATGGGATCCGCGCTGACACTTCTCGGCACGCTCGCAGTCCTTCTTTCCTCGAGAAGAAGTGCTTTTATCTTCGCACCGGTACTGGTGCTTTTCCGTAGTGCATGGAATGTATTCCATCAGTTCTCTGAGCTTTCCTCTGCACCGGGCGGTTCCTTCAGCTCGGCGATCGAGTCGATCACGAAGCAGGCGGCCTGGTACGATTATACATTCCGTGATGAGTGGGGCATCTGGGCGATCAATGTCTATGCGAACCAGCGTCATCTGGCGCTCGGTGTCGGCCTGGTGCTGGTACTCATCTTCCTCTTCCTGCCGCATTTCCGAAGGATGTTCCTGCATCTTTCCCGTGCGAAGGGCGCCGGAAAGAAGGCAAAGATGTTCTTTATCTCCCGTGAGGCATGGATCGGAAGAAAAGCAGACCCGCTGCATCCGTGGGGCTCCCTGATCCTTTCCTGTCTGATCGCGGTGGCGATGCCGTTCTTCCATGGCTCCTGCCTGATCTGCGCACTCCTCGTACTCTTCGGCATGGCGATCTTCTCCGAGTTCCGTCTCGGCTATGCCATCGTTGCTTCTGTTTCCGTGATCTCCGCTTCCGCGCAGGCATGGTTCTTCGCCGGCGGAGCTTCCAATGTCGCGACATTTAAGTACAACTTCGGCTTCGTTATTCCGGAACTTGCCGGAAAAGAGAAGGCGGGTATCGGCACGATCTTCAGCTCTCTCGGCACGATTGCGGAGTATCTCTTTAAGATCGGCTTCCTGACGGTCATCCTGACAGCTCTCCTCTTTGCCGGTCTTCTGATCTATGAGCTTATAAAGAAAAAGAACCCGTACCGTCCGGTCTTGATCCTCGCTTTCTCGCTCCCGATGGTCTTCGCATTCTTCTGCCAGGTTTCTCTCGAGGTGCTGGCAAACCACAAGTTCATCCAGGTTTCCTTTATCCTCTTTGACATCTTCGTCGCAGGCCTCCTGGCAAATCTTCTCGCGCTTCCTTTCAGGATCGCGAAGAAAGAAACAGCTTCTGATTCCGCGGAGACGGCGAAGAAACCGTCCGGATTTGCGATGCCTAAGAAAGCATTTATCCCGGTACAGATCGCATCGGCGATCCTCTGCCTGTGCCTGACCTTCGGTCTTACTGCGACAGGTATCAGCGAGTGGTTCACCTACTATAACGTCAATACTCATGAAGGCGGTTTTATCGAGCTTCATCCGGATGCTCCGATCGTGGACTGGGTCAGCAAGAATACAGGTGAAGACGACATCTTCCTCACCCCGATCTGGTCGGTCAATGACTTCTTCCTTAGCGGACGCAGAGTCTATTACGGATGGCCGTACTTCGCATGGTCGGCAGGCCACGACACTACGACCCGTCAGATCAACTACCAGTGGCTGCTCTGCGGATGCAACGATAATATCGCTGAGTTCCGCCGTTACTGCTCTGAGATGAACATCCGCTATGTCATACTGTCGTCTGATTACTACGGTAATGCGGAGTCCCGTGACTACTATTATCCGGAGTTCTTCGAGGAAAATCTCACCGAGATGATCCGCTTTGATGACGGTACCGCTATCTACAAAGTCTGAGGACCCGATGAGTATTCCGCGGCAAAAGCACTTTGACGTGATCGTGATCGGCGCCGGCCCATCGGGGATGATGGCCTCTTTCTCCGCATCGGAAAGTGGTGCTTCCGTACTGCTCCTGGAGAAGAAGGAGCGTCCCGGAAAGAAACTTCTTCTGACCGGACACGGCCGCTGTAATATGACGAATCTCCGGATCCCCCATAATTTCCTGGAAGCCTATCACGAGAATGCCCGCTTTCTGACATCCTCATTTCACGCATTTCCGCCGGAAGAAGTTAGAGAATTCTTCCGCTCTTTAGGTGTTCCTTCCCATGAGGAGGACGATGGCAGGATCTTCCCGGATTCCCAGACTTCCGCCTCGGTGTGTGATGCGCTTGAGCGCGCCCTTTCCGATGCAGGAGTGAAGGTTCAGTATTCTTCCCCGGTGAAATATGTTGAGAAAGACTCACATGATCCGGAAGGAAAGAGCCGATTTCTGGTAAAGACGGAAAATGAGGAGTATTCTTCCCGCGCCGTGATCCTCTGTACCGGTGGAAAGAGTTTCCCGCATACGGGCTCGGAAGGGGACGGCTATGCGCTGGCTGTAGGAAACGGCCATACCGTGACATCTCTGACACCGGCACTGGCGCCGATCCTGCTCTCTAGCTTTTCAGATTCTTCGCTGGACCGCCGTGAGGACTGCGGTGCCGAGTTTACGCTTGCCGGGATCACACTTCCCGATGTGGGGACGTATCTTCGTATCGACGGAAAGAAGGGAAAGAGTGCCCGCGGAGATCTGCTGTTTACCCATCAGGGGGTGAGTGGTCCTGCGGCGATGAGACTTTCACGGGAACTTCCTGTAAATACGGGCAAATACCCGGCGGGGAAAGTACAGTTTGTGATCGATATGCTTCCTGATCTTCGCGAAGATCAGGTGGAAGAAAAACTGCTTTGTGCCATGACGGAAAACCCGAACCGCCATATGAAGAGACTTCTTTGCGAGACGTTCCATCTTCAGGAAAAAGCGGCCATACTGGTGCTGTCCGGCGAGACGATGGATCTGTCGGCCAACGAAGTGAGAAAAGAAGTCAGAAAAACGATCGTAAGGAATCTCAAGGCAAGTGCTTTTGACGTGGAAAAATGCACTCCGGTCGACATCGCGTATGTAACCCGTGGCGGTGTAAATATCCGGGAGATCTCTCCCAAGACGATGGGATCGAAGATCACGGAAGGACTCTTCTTCGCAGGCGAAGTGATGGATATCGACGGGATCTCCGGAGGATATAATCTGCAGCACGCGTGGGCGAGCGGAAGAGCCGCGGGAAAAGCCGCGGCGGAATACGTCTGAATCAGACGCCCAGAGTACTGAAAATGATGCCGGTGAAGATGATGGATGCGCAGAAAAGCCGGTAAGCGATCCCCTTCTCATGAAAAACAAACTTGCCGCCCAGGATCGTGACGAAGCAGGCACTCTGCTTGACGACAGTCATGACAGTGATCAGGCTGTTCGGGTCGGCATTGGCGATGAAAAGAGATGCATCTCCGATGACGAACATGATCGACATCAGCCAGATCCATCCGTTTTTAAAAGCTTCCTTTCTGATCTTCGTCCTCGTGACGACGACATAGAGCGAGTAGAGAATGAGAAGGAAAAGCATATACCAGAACTGCATCTGCGAGCTGCTGATATCTTTCATGAGGATCTTATCGAGAAGCGCGGAGACGGAATTGAGTACACACGATCCGAAAGCGAGGAGGACGAACTTTGTACGGCTGCCTTCCGGAGCATTTTCGGAACTTGTGACATCGGAACCTTCGGCCTCTTCCTCGGCCTTTCTCTTTCCAAAGACCTTGAAACGCAGCGCCATGAGTCCGAAGACGACCAGCGTGAGGCCCAGGATCTGATTCCAGAGAAGAACTTCGTGCAGGACGATCACACCGAGAAGCATGCCGAGAAGGACACGAGAAAGATCGAGAACACCATAGAGGCTGACCGGCAAGTGCTTTAGCGCATGGAAGCCCATCATCCAGGCGATGAAGATGGAGAAGGATTTAATAAGAACGAGACCGTACTGGTACGGCTCCATCCCCATCGCGTGCGGGGCACGCGGCACGACGATCAGAAACCCGATCAGGGTATAGATCAGGAGGACCTCCATAACGGAGCTTTTATCCATCGCTTTTTTCTTGCTGATCTCGCGGCCTCCCTTAAGAAGACCATATAGCAGAGTGAGAAGGATCCAGATCATCGGTAATCTCCATATCGTAAAGTGCGCTATCTCAAAAACACCGTTGAAATAATAGTACAGGGCAAGTGCTTTTGTAAATGAAAGATATGCCGTCAAAGTGACGAATTCATGCAGGTATGCGAAGAAGAACGGAACCGCGCTGATTTCACGGGAAAATAGTCTGATTTTTTTGAGTTTTACCCGATTTTTCTTCATTCCTTATATAGGCGTATGTTTTTTTGTGCAGGTTTGCGGTATCGAAAAGGGAATCTTTGTGATAATATGTAAAAATCAAAAGTATATCTTCGGCAGAATATCATCTGATGAGGCTTGAGAAAAATGGGTAGACCCGAAAACGTAAGATATGAGAATCAGTTTTACAGACCGCGCCGTGTGAACAATAACGGCCTGTATGTACTTTTCCTTGTTACCGTAGTGCTCGTTATCACAACGATCATTCTTGCCGTGGTGACTCTCAAAAAAGGTAAAAAAGATCTCAAGGAGACCACTCCCGAAAGCTCCGAGCCGCAGACCATCGTTACGAATGAGCAGGGGGAGACGGTAGATCCGACCGGCATTATCGTTGTCACACCGACACCGACACCGGCTCCGACGATCGAAGATTATCAGAACCAGCACCTCTATCCTGCCAAAGCTAATATGGATGTCCTTATAGGTAAACCACAGGACAAGTATTCTCCTACCGGCCGCGGTGCTATCCAGACTGTATATAACGGTGATGAAAAGGTTACCGGATACCATAGAGAAGACGAGATCCATATGGGAGATCCGCTGTATTATCAGAAGGTCGGCGGTATCCTTACTTTCCGCGGAACGAATTTCCGTAACTGTGCCACATGGGGCACGTTCTCCCTCGATCCTGCAAAAGAACAGCATCTCGAGCAGATCTGGGAATATGATAAGATCGGCTCACTGAAGTCCTCTTCGTGGTCCTGGCCGTGGTTTGGTACCGGCTGGACAGGACAGCCTCTGGCTGTAAAGTGGAGCTGGGATGTACAGCAGCTGATGAATCTCTATCCGGAGAAGAAATCCAAGCAGAACCTGACCGAGATCATTATCGCGGCGATGGACGGCTATGTCTATTTCTTCGATCTGGAAGACGGACAGAAGACGCGAGATCCGCTGAAAGTCGGCGCGACGATCAAGGGTACTCCTGCAGTCGATCCCCGTGGATATCCGATCCTTTATGTCGGACAGGGCGATGATAACGGTGAGAAGGGACAGATCGGTTTCCGTATCTTCAGTCTTCTGAACTTTGATCTCCTGCATTTCCAGTGCGGTCTCGATTCCCGTGCTTACAGAAGCAGCTGGGGCGCATGTGACTCTTCTCCGATCATCTGCGGGGATGCGGATACACTGATCTACCCGAATGAGAACGGAATGATCTATACCGTAAAACTGAATACTCAGTTTAATGTCGGCACCGGCGTGCTTTCGATCAATCCGCAGACGATCGCGTATAAGTACATCTTTGATGGCGTGGAAGGGAAACAGCTCGGTATCGAGAGCTCCATGGCGATCTATGATCACTACGGATGGTGCACGGATAACGCAGGTAACCTGATCTGCATCGATCTGAATACCCTTGAGCTGATCTGGTCCAGACGTCTGGATGATGACTCCGACGTAACTCCTGTTATCGAGGAGGAAAACGGTCATGTTTATCTTTATACCGGAACAGAAGTTGACTGGCAGAGAGATGAACTCGATTATCAGGGAGCATCCTATACCTACAAGATCGATGCCATGACCGGTGAGGATGTATGGCAGACATCGCAGACATGTTCCACGCATAACGGTAAGAACTCCGGTGACGATGTCAACGGCGGTATGCTCGGAACTCCGGTAATCGGCAAGGGATCGATCTCCAATCTGGTCATCTTCTCCTACTGTATGACGAAGAGCACATATAGCGGAAACCTCGTGGTGGCATATGATAAGCAGACGGGACAGGAAGTCTGGAAGTACGAGATGAAGATGTACTCCTGGAGTTCTCCGGTCGATATCTATGATGACAACGGAAATGCATATATTCTCATCTGCGACAGTATCGGGCAGGTTCATCTGGTCGATGCTACAAATGGTCAAAGACTGTCCTACATCCGAATGACCCGTCAGGATAATCCGGATGCACAGCATAATACAGAATCTTCGCCGATCGTAGTGGACGGCATTATGGTCGTCGGTACGAGAGGCCAGTCTATTATCGGGGTGAAGATTTCATGAGCAAGACGACGGCACATGAAGTGATATGGATGAACGAGGCACTATCGATGAGTGAGAAGAAGCATGATTATAGAGACATCGTCTTCATCGAGACTGAACTCTCCGGATACCGGAGAGGAAGCCTGAAAGCGTCTATCGACCTTCGTGCCGGACGGATCGCCTGGATTGATACGCATATGTGGAACAAGGATTTCGTAAGAGCCCTCGCGCCGCAGGTGATCGAGCGCATCTATCAGGGCCTTCCGGAGACGGAAGTCCTGTCATGGGCGACCGACTATGCCAAGGGCATCGGACATCTCATGGGATCCCAGACGACGTCTTTCCCGCAGGACTGGTCCGTCGAGATCCGCTTCTCTGATGGAGAAGTCCTAAAGGCCTGTGGCGTCAGCAATTTTCCGAAACAGTGGAGCATCTACCGCCGCCTTCTTGAGGAAGTGGCAAAAACTTCTTTCCGGCTTCGCTGAAATCCCCGTACATATCCTATTCTTTTTCCGTGACGGTTCTCGCTCATAAAGGTGACGAAACCGCCTTTTTTTGGTACAATAATGCAGAACTGTTTTTCGAAGGGGAAAAAGAGAGAGTGGATTATTTAGAAGGCCTTTTACTGGGACGTCTTTGGAGCGATACGGATTTCGAGAATCGTCGTCATCTGTCGCTTTTCCTTTTGTATGGCGTTTTCGTGGATCTTCTGGTCGTGTATAACTACATGACAGGCGGACTGAACGGCCTGATCACCGGCGGCTTTCTGCAGAAGGTGATCATCTTTGTCGTGCTGTTTTTCTTCTGCCCGGCACTCTGCTTCTCCTATTACCGAATGCCCTTGTGGGGCAAGATACCGGTACTCGGCGCCCAGCTGGTCAAGGTCGGCGCGCTTACATTAATGATCACAGCCTGGGCCCGTCCCAAGCTGACTGTCTCTTCCGGAGACTTAAAAGATTTCTTTATCTCGTATCTGAATAAGACACTGGAACAATTCACGGCGAAGTATGTAGATACCGCAGGTACATTTGCAACAGTACTGGGCGTTATCTCCGGCGGCGTATATGTTGTCGTAGTCATCCTTCTTATTATCCTGGCGGCTGTACTGATCCCCGGCATCGTGTTCTGTGTCGCGCGTTTCCTGCAGTACTGGTATGACAAGGTCGTCAGTATGCTGGTGCTGTCGGACTATACTGACAAGTAAGACTGGAGAATATATACTATGGCAAATTTATCAGATAAGATCCGGGTTTCGATCGATGACCTGGAAGATATGCTGGGTGTTTTCGGATTGCCGGACTTCATAAATAAAGCGGAGGCACGCTTCGTCCGCCAGACCGCTGAAGTTGCGAAGACTGTCTGCGAGAATCCGAAGGTCCAGGTCGTTTTCGTATCCGGGCCGACCTCTTCCGGCAAAACCACTTTTACCGACCGTCTGGTCAGTGAACTTCAAAGCAGAGGAAAGCGGGCGATCCGCATGTCTCTCGATGACTACTATAATCTCGAAGCA
>DFFH01000105.1:11084-16619 GCA_002368805.1 Mageeibacillus sp. UBA3781
ATGCGTCTGGCCCGTATGGACCTGGCAAGACTCGTCAGCGGAGATGAGGTGGTAACACCTACCTTCGACTTTATGACGAGAACAAGAGTCGAGTCTGATAAGCCGGCTCTCTCGATCGGGAAAGACGGTGTCGTGGTCGTGGAAGGCCTGCACGGTCTCTGCGATGAGACGACGGGTGCTTTTGAAAAAGAGCGCTACATCGGCGTATTTATCATGCCGTACGCATCCGTAATGTCGGATCGAAGACTTCTCGACAGCGATGATCTGCGCATGCTCCGCAGGATCGTTCGGGATGTCCGCCACAGAGGCGCGCATGCACTGACGACGATCGATTACTGGCCGATGATCCAGAATTCCGAGCAGGATTATTATCGGGATTACCTGACGAAGGCGGATGTTCATGTCAACTCGTTCCTCGCGTACGAGCCGCTCGTGATCGCGGGCCTCGCCAAGCGTGATATCGAAGAGGCGCTGGCGGCATATGATCAGGGAATTCTCGCACCTTCCGTATTCATGGAAAGAAGTAACGTAAAAAAAGATTTCGCAAATATCGAGAAAGCGGTCGCGAAGGCGAGGATGCTCCACGCCTGGCTCGACATGATCCCGCCTGCGAAAGAGACATTCGTTCCGAAGACATCGATCCTGAACGAATTCCTGTGTCTGTGAAAGGGGGAGGAAGAAAATGCCTATCCGTATTCCGAATAATCTCCCTGCAACAGGGATCTTAGAGAAAGAGCTCATCTTCGTCATGACCGAGGACCGCGCCTATATGCAGGACATCCGTCCTCTGCATCTTCTGATCCTGAACCTTATGCCGAATAAGATCGCGACCGAGACACAGCTTCTCCGTGCACTCAGTAATTCGCCTCTGCAGGTCAATATCGACCTTCTTTATACGGCATCGTATCATCCGAAGCACACGGCGACCGAGCATCTGGTGAAGTTCTATGAGACCTTCGATGATGTCAAAGACCGCTTCTATGACGGCATGATCATCACCGGCGCACCGGTCGAGCTCATGGAGTTTGAGGATGTTGCCTACTGGGAGGAACTGTGCACGATCATGGACTGGAGCAAGACTCACGTCTATAGTACGCTTCACATCTGCTGGGGCGCACAGGCGGGCCTTTACCACCACTACGGTATCCCGAAGTACAATCTCGATAAGAAGATGTTCGGTGTCTTTCAACACAGTATGACCTATACCAAGCCGGTCAAGCTTTTCCGTGGTTTTGACGACTTTTTCTATGTGCCGCATTCCCGCCACACCGAGGTGAGAAAGTCCGATATCGAGCGTCACCCGAATCTGCGTATTCTCTCCGAGTCGGAGGAGAGCGGTGTCTATGCCGTCTCCGATCTTTCCGGAAGACAGATTTTCATTACGGGTCACTCCGAGTATGATGTCAACACACTTCGTGACGAGTATTTCAGAGACCTCAATAAGGGCCTTCCGATCGAGATCCCGAAGAATTATTTCCCGGATGACGATCCGTCGAAACAGCCGCATATGAGCTGGCGTTCGAGCTCGACGCTCCTCTTTATGAACTGGCTCAATTACTACGTATATCAGGAGACACCTTTTGATATCTCCACC
Source organism: Mageeibacillus sp. UBA3781 (assembly GCA_002368805.1). Classification (GTDB taxonomy): domain Bacteria; phylum Bacillota; class Clostridia; order Saccharofermentanales; family Saccharofermentanaceae; genus Scatonaster. Next base: position 12,679 of record DFFH01000105.1, read on the forward strand.
ATCAGCGAGGTGCCGAAGCTCTGAGAGCGGAAGGTCCTGGAGGGGAAGATCATGCAGACACCTATATTGATCGATCAGGAGTTTATCACGGCAAGATGCCCGGCCCGCCCGGAAAAAGGCCATAAGGGAACATTCGGGAGGGTGCTGCTCTGCGCCGGAACTCCCGGTATGGGAGGGGCTGCATGCATGGCCGCTTCCTCCGCGCTCCGTTCGGGAGCCGGCCTCGTCTATGTTCTTACGGCAAAAGAACTCATCCCGCCGCTTATGACGCTCTGCCCGGAGGCTCTGGGCCTTTTCTTCGATGACGAAGGACCATATGCGGTCCCGGCTTCTGCAGTTTCCGCGACTTCATCAGCTCCGATGGCATCGCCTGCTGTTGCAAAGGTATCCATTTCTGATCCCGCTGTTGCGACCTATCCCGGAAAATCCGGGAATTCAGGGCTTGAGGATTTCTTTACAGATGTTACTTCCGGTAAAGATGCCTGCCTGATCGGCCCCGGCATCCCGGCATCGTCCGAGACACTTGGCACGATGATCCGTATCGCCGCGCAAAAAGCACCGCACCTGGTCCTTGATGCCGGTTCTCTCGAGTATCTCTCTTCCCATGAAGAAGTGATGCAGGAAGTATCCTCGCGTATTTCACGAGGCCTACCGCCTGCGGTCCTGACGCCGCATATGGGGGAATTTGCCCGCTTCGCACCGGGAAATAACGAAGATGTGATGGCGCGGGCAAGTGCTTTTGCAAAGGAAAAGAGCGTGGTGCTGGTCCTGAAGAACAGCGAAACGAATATCTTTACTTCTGACGGAAAGTGGTATAGTAATCCTGTAAGTAATTCCGGACTGGCCAAGGGCGGGTCCGGCGATATACTGGCCGGACTGATCACCGGACTTCTGGCACAGGGAATGGCGGAAGAAGACGCCGGCACCTGCGGTGTCGGGATCCACAGCCTGGCCGGAAAACTCTGCGCCGGAGAACACGGGGTACGCGCGATGCTGCCGACGATGCTTCCGGGCTATTATGAAAAGGCATTTAAGATGCTGAAGTGGGAAGAAGGAATGGAAAAATGATAGATAAGTTTCCGAATCGTTCATGGGCGGAGATCAACCTGGATATCCTCGCGGAGAATATGCGCGAGATCAGAAGAGTCACGAAGCGCTCGGCGAAGATCATGGCGGTCGTAAAGGCGGATGCCTACGGACACGGCGCGATCGAGACGGCAAGGGTGCTCCTGAATAACGGTGCCGACAAGCTCGCGGTCTCCATGCTCGATGAGGCGCTCGAGCTTCGTAAGAGCGGCATCAATGTACCGATCCTGATCCTGGGACACACTGACCCGCGCCGTATCTACGAACTGATCGAGAACGATATCGAGCAGGCGGTCTATTCTCTCGAATATGCGAAGGCGATCTCCAAGAAGGCGGTCATTCTCGAAAGGACCGCAAGGATCCATATCAAGTACGATACCGGCATGAACCGTCTGGGATTCCTGGAAGGGGAGTCCTCCGTCGAGGCGATCCTCGCGATCTCCGAGCTTCCGGGCATCGAGATCGAGGGCATGTTTTCTCACTTCGCGATGTCGGATACCGATGACGATGAATATACCATGAAACAGTATGACTGCTTCATGAGAATGGTCAATGAGCTCGAAAAGCACGGGCTGACGATCCCGACGAAGCATATCTGCAACAGCGCGGGGATCATCCGTTTCCCGCAGATGCATATGGATATGGTCAGAGCGGGCCTTATTACCTATGGCATGATGCCGAAGGGATGCCCGAAGCCATATACCGATTTCGAGGTGCGTCCGGCGATGACACTGAAGTCCAGCGTCGTACACGTCAAGGAGATCCCGGCAGGAGAGACGATCAGCTACGGCCGTCACTTCAAGACCGAGAAACCGAGCACGATCGCGACGATCGCGATCGGCTATGCGGACGGCTATCTGCGCCGCCTGAGCAACCGTGCCGAGGTCCTGATCCACGGCAGAAGAGCACCTGTGGTCGGCAATATCTGCATGGATATGTGTATGGTCGATGTCACTGACTTCGATGAAAAACCGAAGGTCGGCGACGAGGTCGTGCTCTTCGGCACACAGAAGACACGCGGCAAGCATACCGAGATCCCGGTAGATGAGATCTCCGATATGCTCGATACCATCAACTACGAGGTCACCTGTCTGGTCGGCAAGCGTATCCCGCGAGTCTATATCCAGGACGGCAAGATCGTACAGATGCACAGCTCGATCTGGTGATCGGGACCTGAAGGAAGAAAGATGGAAGGAAGCAGGAGTTCCCGGAATATCTCTTTTCTTAAGCAGTGCGGATTTCCGCAGTTTCTCTTCATGCGCCTTCTGGGAGTATATTTCCTTCTTTCAGACATCACGATCTTCTATTCCTATGCCAGAGGGATCTCTCCTTTAAAGAAATGGACGGAGTTCATCGGGCTTTTTCCGCTTCCGGCAATGATTGCCCTTTATGTGCTCCTTTTTGCAGGAGTATCGCTTCTGTTTTATCTCATGCCGAAGAAATTCCGGACATTTACGGAGTGCTTCGATCCGGTCCTTCTGATCGCATCGGTCCTCGTCTTTTCCTGTACGCTGGTATTCCGCTCGGATGATTTTTCCCTATCCGTCTTTATCGGACTCTTCTCGCTGATCCTTGTGATCTACGGATCTTCGAGGATCCATCCGGAGACACTAAACCGGGAAAGATCCGGTGTCTATACAGCTGTACCGGTGGCGGTACTTGCGGCATGTGTTCTCGGGTTCGTCTGCGTTACCGCGGTGGCGATCCACAGATGCTTCGACACATCGACCTTTGACCTGGGTATCTTTACCCAGATGTTCCACTCCATGAAGAAGAACCTGTCCGCCGTCACGACATGTGAGAGAGGGTATTTCCTCTCGCATTTCCGGGTGCACAGCTCGTTTATCCTCTATCTTCTGATGCCGGTATATGCGATATTCCCGTCCGCGGAGACCCTGATCGTCTCCCAGGCTGCGCTCGTCACATCCGGTGTGATCCCGCTATATCTCATCGCGAAGAAGAGGGGATTTGCCGGAGTTTCGCTTCTTAGCGCGTGCATGGTCTATCTTTTCTCTTTAGGACTTCTTTCTCCGTCGTACTTCCACTTCCATGAGAATGCATTTCTTCCGGCGATCCTGATGTGGCTGCTTTTCGCGGTCGAGTATAAGAAGAATATCCTGTTTTATGTCATGAGCTTCCTGCTTCTGATGGTCAAGGAAGATGCGGCCGTGTTCCTGATTTGTATCTGTCTGTATCTTGCTTTTGAAGAAAAAGGAAAAGACAGAAGAAGAGCCCTCATTACCGGAGGAGCCGCGCTTCTTTATTTCCTTCTGATCACCTCTTTCCTCTCGGGCACAGGTGACAGCGAGGCGATTGCCGCGATGCGGATGAATACCCTGATGACATCGGAAGATCAGGGAGTTCTGCAGATCCTGAAGAATGTCCTTATTCACCCGGGACGCTTGCTTACCGTATTTTCCCGCCGGGAGGAATCTCTCCTGATCCTTCTTGAGATGCTTTTCCCGCTGCTGTTTACTCCGTTTTTTACCAGGAAGACCCACCGGTTCTTCCTGATGGTGCCGTTCCTGCTTTTTAATCTGGTCTTCGGCGCTTCATATATCTACGCATCGCAGATCACTTTCCACTACGCGTACGGTCCGGCCACACTTCTGATCTATATGGCCATCGTGAATATCTCCGAGCTCGAAAAGGACAGGAAGCACCGCCTGGTCCTGGCCTGCGCCGTCGTGTCCGTGATCAGTGCTTTTGCCATGGTATCCGGAAATCTCAGGAACTGTGAGAAATATGAGAAAAATAAAGATCGCTATCAGAGGATCGAAAACTGTCTTGAGAAGATCCCTCAGGATGCCGGTGTCAGCTGCGATACGCATTTCCTTCCCCATATTGCGGGAAGA
>DFFH01000105.1:16784-23316 GCA_002368805.1 Mageeibacillus sp. UBA3781
GGCCCGCAGGTGCAGGCACGGGATATGCTTCTGAACGGCGGATATGAGGTGTACGCCGAGGAGCAAGAACTGATCGTGGTCCTTAAGTCTTCGCATTAACTTGACTTTCCTCTTGACACCTAGTATAATTCTATCGCTATTTGTATCGATTATTCGTGAAAAAAGGTCAAAGAAACTATTATTTTTGGAGGTAGATCCATATGAAAATGACATATCAGCCTAAGAAAAGGCAGAGATCCAAGGTGCACGGCTTCCGCGCAAGAATGCAGACTGCTGCAGGACGCGACGTACTGAAGAGAAGAAGACTGAAGGGAAGAAAGAGTCTTACCGTATAAGGATCACCCACGTGGTCCTTTTTTATAAGGAAGCCGGAGTGGTCGGAGTAGTATGCTGAAGACGACGCAGACATTGCGATGGAATTATGAGTTCTCCCGAGTGTATAAGAGGGGGAAGTTTGCCACAGGAAGATACCTGAGCGTACATTGTTTCAAGCGTAGTCCGAGTCTGAAGCATAATCAGACCAGGATCCCGATCGACATCGTTCGTGTCGGTTTTACCAATGGCCACGGCAGAAGGACGGCGGTTGCGAGAAATCGCGCAAAGCGTCTTTTGCGTGCGGCTTTCTCAGTATATGAGCCATCTGTGAAGAAAGGCTATGACATCGTGTTCCTGATGAAGGCGACGGTGGATCTTCCTACATATCAGGAAGTGGAAAAAGAACTGGGAAGGCATCTTAGCAAGCTCGATCTGCTTATTGACGGAGAATAAAGATGAAGAAACTGGCGATCAAACTGATCCGGTTTTATCAGAATTCCAGGGGGCCCGATCATATCGGGCATTGCCGTTTTTCGCCGACTTGTTCGCAGTACACGCTGGAGGCGATCGAAAAGTACGGTTTCCTTAGAGGGTCTTTCAAGGGATTTTGCAGGATATTGCGCTGCAATCCGTTTAGCAAGGGCGGATATGACCCGCTGAAGTAGAAGTATTTAGGAGATATATATGCAGTTTATATTTGGGCCGATCACGAGTCTGCTCGGCTGGCTGGCCAGCTTACTTTATGAGTTTTTCGGAAACTATGGTCTGGCGATCATTTTCCTGACGATCATCGTCCGTGGTCTTACAGTTCCGCTCAATGTGCGCTCTGCCAAGGCGATGATGAAGCAGCAGGCGCTCTCCAATAAGCAGGCGGAGATCAAGAGAAAGTATCCGGATGATAAGCAGAAACAGCAGGAAGAACTTCAGAAGCTCTTCCAGGAAAACGGCGCTTCCACATTTGCCGGCTGCCTCGTTCCGCTGCTTCCTATCTTCTTCCTTTTCCCGACATACTATATCGTTCAGCAGCCGCTGCGCTATCTTATGGGCGTCAGCAACAGCAACATCAAAGCACTCGGCGATCTGCTCGGTGTAAGCGGTGTTACCAACGATAATATCAAGCTGATCAATTTTCTCCACAAAGATGGCAAGGCCATGTCCACTGCGATTAAAAGCGGACTGGTCAAGATGGAACAGATCCCGGATATGAAGTTCCTGGGTCTCGACCTCGGCCGCACTCCGACATGGAATTTCAGCAAGATCTCAGATGAGCCGGAGATCTTCCTCCCGCTCCTGATCATTCCTGCGCTCGTTCTTCTGACGACTATTCTTCAGAACATCATGATCTCCCGTATGAAGCCTGATGCGAAGCAGAAGAGAGAAGACAAGAAGCGCGCACAGAACAATCCCGCATTCAATGCACCGGAAGATTCCGGCGCACGTACTGCGAAGATCATGAATATCGTAATGCCGGCTATCATGCTCCTGACGACATTCATGCTTCCGGCAGCATTCGGTTTCTACTGGATCGTAGGTAACCTCATGGGTATCCTCCAGCAGGTACTGACATATTACATGTTCACCAAGCCTTACGAAGAAAAGAAGAAGGAACTGGCAGAACAGAAGAAGAACGCATTCAAGAAAAAGAAGAAAAAGGCGGAGCTCGCTGCTGCAGGTGCAGGCGCGGATGGTTCCGTAAGTGTTCCCGGCAAGAAGTCCGGCAAGAAAAAGCATTAATTTAATCGTACGGAGAGATCTGTACGGCAAGGAGGTATAGGCAGGCATGGAAAAGACAGTAACCAAGACCGCTAAGACGGAAGAGGAAGCCATCGAACTGGCTCTTTCCGAACTCGGTGTGGAGAAAGATCAGGCACAGGTCGAAGTCCTCGAAGAGGGCAAGGGTTTCCTGGGCATTGGCAAGAAAGAAGTTACCGTTCGCGTTACCGCGGAGGTTGCTGATGAAGAAGACGAGGATGACGGCGACGTTTACTACGGCGACGATGAGTCTTTCGAGGGCGATGAGGCCAGTGAAGCTGAAGATGCTGCTGTATCTTTTGTAGCAGAAGTTCTTTCCGGTATCGGCATCCACGGTAAGCTCGATTCTTATCGTGAAGAAGATGTGATCCATATCACGGTAAACGGTCAGGACTGCGGTGCGGCAATCGGCCGTCACGGTGAGACACTCGATTCGATCGCTTATCTTACAAATCTCGTAGCAAACCGTCACAGCGAGGAAAGACTCCGTGTTATCCTCGATATCGGCGGATACAGAAAGCACAGAGAAGAAGTACTGATCAATATGGCACACAAGGCTGCCAATCAGGTACTGCGCAATAAGCGTCAGTATGTGATGGAGCCGATGAACCCTGCAGAGCGCCGTATCGTGCATGCAGAGCTTCAGGGTGTCAAAGGTGTAACGACTCATAGTGAGGGAGAAGAGCCGAACAGAAGAGTGGTCGTCACTCTCGAGCAGTAAGTCCTTTTCCTGGGGGAGGCGATTCTATCTTGGATAAGCCATATTGCGCATGTGCAACGCCACCCGGAGTAAGCGGGATCGCCGTGATCCGCATGGCAGGAGAGCATTCCTGCGAGGTCGCGGACAAGGTATTTAAGATCCGCCGCACGGCAGGAGATGCGAAGAGCGTTTCTGAAATGCCGGGCTATACAGTGGCATATGGCTTTATCTTCGATCCATCTGCTTCCAGGGTCGTAGATGAAGTTATGCTGACGCGCTTTTGCGCTCCCCATTCCTATACAGGCGAAGATTCTGTGGAGATCTCTTGCCATGGCGGTCTGACCGTCCGGCAGGAGATCCTTCGCGTTTTGCTGGAAAACGGCGCGCGTATGGCGGAGCCGGGTGAGTTTACAAAGAGAGCTTTTCTGTCGGGCAAGATAGATCTGTCACAGGCCGAGGCGGTCATGGATGTCATCTCCGCGGATTCCGATCTGGCGCTCCGCGCGGCAACCTCTCATCTGCAGGGATCGCTGCGGACGAAGATCCGTGAGCTCTGCGATGACCTCTACAGCTGTATGGCTGTGTTTGAGATGTGGATCGATGAACCGGATGATGAAGATGCGCTGCGAGCGCTAAAAGATAATACCGACGCGCTTTCTTCCACTCGTGACAAGATGCAGGAACTGCTCTCTACATACCGTCAGGGCAGGATCTTAAGTGAACGCATGACGATCGTTATCTGCGGTATCCCCAATAGCGGCAAATCCTCGCTTCTGAATTATCTGAGCGGATATGACAGGGCGATCGTTACCGATGTTCCCGGAACGACCAGAGATACGCTCGAAGTCGTTACGAGCCTGGGAGGAGTTCCGGTAAAACTTATCGATACGGCAGGTATCCGTGAAACGGAAGATGCTGTCGAAGCGATCGGTGTCGATCGCGCAACCGGTGCACTCTCTGAGGCGGATATCGTCCTGTGGCTCGTTTCCTGTGACGAGGATGATATCGAGGATTCGATGATGGATCGTATCCTGACACTCCCGAAGGAGACGAAGATCGGCCTTCTGATCAGTAAATCAGATACGGCGGATGAGGATAGAATAAAAAAGAAAAAAGCGATGATCGAAGATCGGATCGCGGAGAAGAATTACTCCAGAACACTCGATTTCTGCGGATGCATCTCTTCACAGACCGGTGAAGGAATAAAAGAGATCGAAGAACTCGTCACTTCGACCTATAACGAACTCGGTACGGCACATGCGCAGGAAGTACTGCTTACCAATCAGCGGCATGTTGAGCATCTGTCTTCGGCGATCGATAAGCTCGACCGCTGCATCGGATTGTCCCGTGAAGGTGTCAGTCTTGAGGAACCGTCGCTCCTTCTTCGGACGGCGCTTGAGGAACTTGGTGAGATCACAGGAGACTCGGTGAGCGATCAGCTTGTAAATACGATATTCTCACGCTTCTGCGTCGGAAAATGAGGAGAACGGGATAAGACATGGGATCTTGGGAACAGTTAAAAGAAAATGCATCCTGGTATGAGGCAGGTGCTTTTGACGTAGCGGTCATCGGCGCGGGACATGCCGGCTGTGAAGCGGCTTTTGCCTGTGCGCACTTAGGACTTTCCACAGTGCTTTTCACACTGCATCTGGATCAGCTGGCGAATCTTCCATGTAACCCGAGTATCGGCGGAACGGCCAAAGGCCAGCTGGTCCGTGAGATCGATGCCCTTGGCGGAGTCATGGGCGAGATGGCGGACCTTTCCGCGATCCAGACGAGAATGCTCAACCGTTCCAAGGGGCCGGCTGTTTTCTCTCCGCGTGCCCAGATGGACCGTGCTGCATATAGCAGGAAGATGAAACAGCGCATCGAGAAAGAAGAGAAGATCTCTCTTGTCCAGGCGGAGATCGTCGAGCTGTTCTGGGACGAAGGAAGCGGAGTGAAGACATTAAATGGTGTTCGCACCAGAAGCGGAGCGTGCTATCACGTAAAAGCAGCCGTCGTCTGCTCCGGTACCTATATGGAGTCCAGAACGATCAGAGGTGAGGTGATCATCGAGAGCGGACCGGACGGACTGTCCCGGTCTGTGGGGCTTTCGAGAAGCATGGAGGACGCGGGCATTACGATGCAGCGTTTCAAGACAGGAACGCCGGTGCGTGTCAACAGAAGAACTGTTGATACATCCGTGATGGAAGTGCAGCCGGGAGAGCCGGACATGCCTCCGTTTTCCTATGCCAATGAGATGAAGGGAATGACTCCCAGACAGGAACAGATCCCGTGTTACTCGGTCTGGACGACGCCGGAAACAAGAAAAGTCATTACCGAAAATATGGATAGATCACCGCTTTATAGCGGAGTTATCGAGGGTACCGGCCCGAGATACTGCCCGTCGATCGAAGATAAATTCATGCGTTTCCCCGATAAGAACCGCCACCAGATCTTCGTCGAGCCGATGGGCGATGAGACGGAGGAACTCTATCTGCAGGGATTCTCCACGAGCCTTCCGGAAGATGTTCAGGTACAGATGGTCCACTCTCTTCCGGGCCTTGAAAAAGCACATATCCAGCGTGCGGCGTATGCGATCGAGTATGACTGTATCGATCCGACCACGGCTGATCTGTCGCTGGAGTCCACCTGCCTGAGAGGATTATTTACCGCAGGCCAGGTCAATGGTTCCTCCGGCTACGAGGAAGCGGCGGCCCAAGGTCTGATGGCAGGGATCAATGCCGCTCGAAAAGTACTCGGCCGGGCACCGGTCATCCTCGACCGTTCACAGGCATATATCGGAGTTCTGATCGATGACCTTGTTACTAAGGGTACGAAAGAACCGTACCGTATGATGACTTCCCGTGCGGAATACAGGATTTTCCTGCGTCAGGATAATGCGGATATGCGTCTTACGGAGATCGGCCATGAGATCGGCCTGATCGATGATGCCAGATATAGTGCTTTTGAAGAAAAAAGAAAAGCGATCGACGAGGAAAAAGCACGCCTGCGGGCGACTTTTCTCCCGCCTTCTCCGAAACTTCACGAGATCCTCCGATCCTGCGGAAGTACTATCACCCAGTCCGGTATCTCCCTGGCGGAGCTTATCAAGCGTCCGGAGATCCATTACGGAGATCTTGCCGAAGTCGATGAGAAACGGCCGGAACTTGCGCCTTCCGTCATCTTTGCGGTGGAAGTCGATATCAAGTACGAAGGATATCTGGCACTGGAAGAAGACCGGATAAAGAAGTTTGCTGCACTGGAGAATAAGAAGCTTTCCCCGGATATTCCGTACGATCAGATCACGGGACTTCGTCTCGAGGCGAGAGCCAAGCTGATGCAGAGAAAGCCGATGTCTCTGGGACAGGCATCCCGCATCTCGGGAGTATCTCCTGCCGATATCGCCGTGCTTCTGGTGTATCTCGAAGCCAGAAAGAGAGAAGGCACCGGGACAGTGAGCGCAGATAAAGATGAAGGAAACGGACGAAACGATGGATAAGAAAAAGAGGATCAAGCCGGAAGTTAAGAAAAATCTTTCGCCGGAGCAGAAAAAAGCACTCCGAAGCGGAAGTCTCGGCCGTGCGGAGAAAAAGGCGGCGCCTTCTGCGAAGCGTGAGCCGATCATCACAAGTGAAGAAGATATCTCTAATGCCAAGGAGATCTCTCCCTATCTGACATCCGGAAGCAGCGATATCTCTGTTCCGCTGTCCGCCGAGAGTATCCGTGCATTTCAGGTCTATGCCGCGATGCTTAGGAAATGGAATGAGAAGATGAACCTGA
>DFFH01000085.1 GCA_002368805.1 Mageeibacillus sp. UBA3781
TGCGTATGCAAAAAGAACCCGCAGCCCCAAAAGAGAACTACGGGTATTCCCACAATCTGTTTATTCTTCGACTTCCACCGTCAGCCCCGACTTGAACTCGATCAACAGCTTCTCGTCGTAAACAGTTACCTTCTCAATAAGTCTCCGGGCCAGCGGCTCACTGTATTCTGTCACCGCCTCTGTCTGCTCATCGAGGAAAAAAATAGGTCTTCTATCCTCTCCTGAAGGTCGTGCTTCAAAGCTGCCTCGGTGAGGATGTTCTGCCGCTCTTCCCTGAGGCTGATGATTGCATCCCCTATCTCATCAATCCGGTTCTGGTCATTCCCTGCCTCGAGGAGCTCTGCCTGCTTATTCCAACAAACTTACAGCCTCGCCCTCTCCGCATCCGCGATTTTCCAACAAACCTACAGTCTCAATAAGGCAAAAAGCATTTCTGTAGCCTCCACCTGATTTTCCCCTGTGGTCAGTCTGATTTGAAAGCAAACAAAAAGGGATTCCAAAGATACTTCCCGTTTAAGGGCAATATCCTCGGAGCCCCTTGATTTCAAGCCTTTTGAGGCCTCCTTACTCTTTCACTTTTGACATCAAGACCACTGTCTCCACTGTTGTCCGCCTGAGCAACCGAATATCATAATGACATAGAGTGGCTACCTCAGCAATATTCTTTATTCTATTAGAGCATCTTTTGTAACTGTTTTTGAATAAGCAAAATCAATGTCACCATCTATAAGTACTATATCTCTGTACATAACAGGGTTAAGGAGTTTTATCACTTCAGCCTGTGAGATATAAAAACTAATCCCCGGCGCATTACAACTCATAAGATTTACACCCGCGTCTTCAACATCTTTATGTGTAATTAAATACAAAATATTCTCCAGACAGCTATACTCTCTGTAGTCTCTCAAACCCGGATCATGACCATAATTCTTATTTGGATCATTCTCCTCATAATCATATGTTGGTATAATAAGGTCCTTGTTCTCAATTCTCAATTCATCAAATGCATAGCCGTCATCATATACAGAAAAAAATATGCCCTGCCCAACAATAAAACTCTCACTATAAGGAGTTCCATTATTGATGTGGATATACTGTTGAATTTGAAGATTATTCTTGTCAAGGACATCAGCGTCTATTAATTCGAAAAGTTTGACTCTGCTTTGACTTATACTATCTATCAAATCTCTCTTTGAAATCAATTTTTCTTTTTCGTTCTTGATTTCCTTAACATAGTCAACATCTTCAATATATTCATTAACGTTCTGATAGCCTGCCTTCCTTGCATCATTCTCAAACATTTTTCCGGCCACCATAAACTTGAGCGGGTAGATACTCTTTATCGCTTCTGTGTTATTTCGTAAAGTCTCAACGCGCGTAATCTCTATATGTTTAAGCTTTTTCATTGCTTCTATGTCGGACGTTAAGATAGTATTAAAATCGCTTTCCAAAACCAAAGCCGGTAATTCTTTAATATGTTTAACTATTTCAGAATGTTCACTTTGTAACTGATCAATGCTTTTAAATCCAAGCGCTTTCCTGACATCCTTTGCTAATAAGTATACCTTGTCTTCAATCACTATTCTGGTTCTAAACAGACTGATTCTATTCATGAAGTTTCCCCGATTTCTTAGCAAGTTGCTTATCTTCCTTTTCTACTCTTCTTTCCAGTTTTCTAATATCCTCAGAAGGCGGAAGATTCTCCGGTTTGATCCCTCTCTGCTCAAGCATCTCTCTTACTGAACTGTTGTTGTCAACATGTTCAACCGTTATAGCAGACTCCCCTTGTAAATCCTTTTCTTCAACATTGTAATTTGTCATCTCTGTTGCAAGATTCTTGGCTGCTATTGTAAGTGTCGGCAAAAAATCTGCCAACGGCCTTGAGTCCTTGACACCAAGACGTTCTTTCATTTCTTTGGTGGTATATCCTCCAAATAAAGCCTGATCACCTTTTGAGCGTATTCTTGCGAACCCGGCATCGTCAACACCACGCTCATAGATATTCTGAGATAGTCGCTTTTCCGACTCCCTAAGCTTACCACGCGCTTCCGTTCTTTCTATATATGCAATTCGTTCTTCAATAAGTTCCTGCTTTCTTGTTTGCACCGCAAAATAACTCTGCGCGAATGCGATCTGTTCCTTTCGGGGATCTCCATTCTCAGCAATGAGATAGCAGGCATAACGAGTGAGCATATAATCATCAACTTCTCGATTTCCGCCTTTACCGATTTTTATCATTTTGCTGACATCAGCAAAATGATCCGTTACAGTTATCCCATTGTTTTCACAAGAAGTCTTTGCCTTTTCTATGGTCTTCTCAAAATTTCTCCATTGAGCATATTCAAGCAGTTTCATCAACTCTCGTGCATACCAGAATTCAATGCCATTCTCTTCATGCCTGATATCATCAAATCTTTTCGTATACTGTATTATTGCTTTTTTCTCCAAGTCTTTCCCCTCCTGCTACCTCCAACTTTTCCAAAATGCGAACCCGCATAAGCGGTTCGGTTCCACCGTGGTATGGTTCGGAAGCTCTCACATCATAAAGACTCTTATCAATATTATCAGAAATATTATATTGAAGATGCCTGAGAACACGCCAAATATCAATAAGGTTCTGGCAAGTGTCGCTTTTATAGGAATCATGAAACATTACGTTCAGCGCCATTCTCAGCTTCTCCGTCATTTCATCTCTATCCTTAATCCATTCATGAAATCGCCTGTCATTCTCAGGATCATTTTTATCATAGAAAAACCTGTCTTCAGCAATAATGTCAGCAGCCAGATCTGATTGATTCATCAGAATACGTCCATATATTTCCGTAGACAAAACCAGCAAGTTTAGCTGTTCTTCCGTTATCTCTACTTCCAATTTCATAATCCGTCACCTTCCTTGACATTCATAGTCTAGATTTATATAATATTACCATTGGTAATATTATAGTGTTACCATTGGTAATTGTCAAGGAGAGTTATTATGAACCATACGAACAATACTCTTATTCCTGAACGCCTCAAATCAGCAAGAGAAAGGCTTAACCTTTCCAAAGCTGAAGCTGCAAGGCGGATTGGATTAACGGCAGCATCCTACGTTAGATATGAAGCAGGTGACCGCAGTCCTTCTCCACAGGTCATAATATCGATAGCAGAGAAAATGAATACATCAGTTGCCTATTTATCAGGAGAAACAGATGAGATTTCCCCTGATGTAATAAACATTCATAAAAATAACGATCCTCTCTTATTTGAACTGATAAAGAATACTCAAAGCGCAGATGATACAACTTTGCAACGCTTGCTTAGTTATTACCATCAGCTGACCAAAAACGATTAGTTTGTATTATCGTTTTTCTTTATCTTCCTCCGCGTCCTTAATCCGATAATAGTCTTCCATATCAAGAGTAAAGCTAATATGGTCTTTTGCACTTCGAAGTCGTTCAAGCAGACAACACGTCTCCACATGTTCCGTCAGCGGGAACATATCGACCGGGATCGCGTATTCCGGTTTGTATCCGTGCTTTTGAAACTCCTTGAGATCGCGCGCGAGCGTCGTCGGATCACAAGAAACATATACGATCCTCTTCGGAGCAAGTTTTTCGCATGCGGCGATAAACTCCGGTGTTGTTCCGGCTCTCGGCGGATCGAGAAATACCACATCATACTTTTCATTTTTCGCAGAGGCTTCGAGCATATACTTCGTGCAGTCGCAAGATATAAATCTTGCTTTTCCAAAAGCACTGTTCTTCCCCACATTGATCTTCGCGTTGTCACGCGCATCAGAACATGCCGATCTGTTTAATTCAACGCCTGTAAGAAGAACGCCCTCCACGGAAGCTGACGCGCATAGTCCGATCGTTCCTATTCCGCAGTAGGCGTCGAGGAGTTTTTCTCCACTCTTGAGAGCGGCCGCTTCGATCGCCAGTGAGTAGAGTTTTTCTGTCTGGTCATGATTGATCTGATAGAAGGACTCGGGAGAGATCTTGAATCTGACACCGAGAAGCTCGTCATGGATATATCCTTTTCCATATTCACAGATCGTCTTGTCTCCGAGGATCATGGAATCAGATCTGGTATTGATATTGATCAGGACCGTCTTGACGGACGGGTGCTTCTCGAGAAGTAATTTTATAAAGCCTTTCTTGCCGGGAAGAACAGGGGAACTTAAGACGAGCACGACCATGATCTCACCGGTCGTCCAGCCCTTTCTCAGGAGGACTCTCCGGAGAAGTCCCTGACGGGTCCGCTCATCGTAAGAGCGGATCTTAAACCTGACCGCCAGATCCCGGATATCTGAGAGGATCTTCGCGCATTCTTTATCTTCGAGAAGGCAGTGGTCATTTTCGATGATGCGGTGTGATCCTTCCGCGTAGCGTCCTGCGATGAGGTGCGTCCCCATATGTCCGAAGGCCCAGTGCACCTTATTTCTGTAGAAAAGCGGATCCTTCGCACCTTCTATCGGATGCACTTCGCAAATACCCGACAGAAGATCTCTGACGAGTTTCTCTTTCTTTTTCAGCTGTTCGGCATAAGGAATGGACGCGTAAGCACAGCCGCCGCAGGTTTTGCTGACGGAGCAGTTCTTCCGGGATCCTCCGGAATGACCGGTATGGGACGGATCTGGTGCTTTTGCCATGGACACAAAGAAAGACCTTTCTACTGGTTTTCTTCTATTGTACCCTTAATCTCTGCGCTCGGCATTGTTTTTCTTTTTCATCTCGTACATCGCATTATCGGCTCTCCGGAAATACTCATCCAGACTGATGTTTTCCGACGGGTCGATCGAGACGGAGCCGGCACTGATGGACAGTTCAAACGGGATCATCAGTTCCTGCGCGAGACGCTCGACAGAGGAGATCAGCTGCTTTTTCAGAAGCGATCCGTCATCGACGAAAACATTCTCACCAATCAGCACGAATTCGTCACCACCGTAGCGGATGCCGCACCAATTCCTGGGGATCGTATCCTTGATCGCCCTGGCCACCAGGCGGATCGCCAGGTCTCCCTGCAGATGTCCGTATCTGTCATTGATCATCTTCATCTTATTGATGTCCACGACCATCATCAGTGAATTCTTCTTCGCTTTTCTGGTCTCCTCGAGCATCGGGATCGCTTTCTTCTCATAGCCCATACGGTTCAGAAGACCGGTCAGCTCATCCAGGATCGAGATCTCCCGGAGCTTTCTGTTCATCAGTTCCATACGGATGTTCTGTCTGCCGCGCATCAGGCCGATACGCATATGGCGAAGCCACGAATACAGGAAAGTCGTCTCGAGGATCTTCGGATAATTCTTGAAGACACCGTAGCCGATCACTGTTCCCGAGCTATGGATCGGCGCAATGATATACACATTTCCCCGTTCCTCCGGCTTCGAGAAAACCGGGAAAATATAAGAGGTCTTGATCTTCTGGTATGGCATGTGATTTCCGTCTCTCTTGGCATAGAGGACATGCATATATTCGCTGTAACCGAGGCACCTCGGATCACCTGTTTCATAGATGGAATCGACAAATCCCTCATCGAGGCAGATGCAGAATGTATCACCCTCATACTGGGCGATACCGTCTTTGAAGAACTTCTCCAGTCCGTCATGCATGTCCTCCAGAGTAAACTGCCCGGTCGTTGCTTCATCGAGTCCTGACAGATGCCAGTCGAAGAGTTTGCACTCGATCGGCACAGTATAAACTTTATTAATAGAGCTCATCTGCTCCCGCTTCATCTCATCGGAGATCCTGCAGCCGCAGCTCTCACGTGCCAGCAGATAGGACGGGAATGACTGCACGCCCGCCTTTGGAGATCCGTCGATAAGATCGATCAGATGGGAAAATGCATCGTAGCTTCTCTCCGTCCATTTTCTCTCTACCGTGGTCAGCGCCGGGACAAAAGTGCCTGTGGATTTCAGGTTATCAAATCCGGTCACGATAACATCTTTCGGAAGATTGTATCCGTTATTGATCAGGTACGCCATCACACCCATCGCCATAACGTCATTCGCACAGACAAATGCATCCGGAAGGCCATACTGCTGCAACCATTTTCCGAGCTTATCCTGCACCACATAGAAACTCCAGTCGCCCTGAAGTGTGTACATACTATCGTCAGGGAGGCCGTGCTTTTTCATGCACTCGGTCACCGCACGGTGCCGCTCTTCATTTTCTTTATTTCCGGAGATACCGGAGACCCATGCGATCTTTCGGACATCGTGTTCCGTGATAAGATGATCGACCAGCTCATACATGCCGCTGTAGTTATCGGTGCAGACACAGTCGATCCCATCCACTTCATACTCGAGGCACACAGCCGGTTTATCCAGTTTCCGGATCTTCTCGGATAGTATCGGGAGTTCTCCCGCATTATTTAAAGTATTTCCAAACAGCAGCACGCCGTCATAATCTTCGAGGTTGGCAAGATTCAGGATATTGACTTCCCCCTGCACATTCTCATCCTGCTTATCTGCTGAAGAATAGTTAATAAACAGATAGACATCCGCATCTTTTTCTTCGGCACTTTTTTTGACACCTTTGAGTGCTTCGATGAGATACTCGTCGCTCCATCCGTTGGCAAATGCCGCGATCTTCTTTTTCATGGTCAGGCTCCTTTATCAGAGAACACGCAGTAACACAAATAAACCATCCCTATGGTATCGGAAAAAATACACTCATATATCGATGATTTTGGAAACAAAGAGTAAACTTCATAAAAAGCGTTTCCCCGCCTGCTTTGCTGACCCCTCCGGAAGATCAGCCGGAAATTCTCGTCGCGGAAGATCCGATGTGCGTCATCTTTCCTCTTCCGGCGGTGGTGTCATTTATGAGCGCCACGAGTTTTTCTTTATCCTCTTTAGCGCAGTACACGGGAACGATGGGCGTTGCCTCGTAGATGATGTCTCCTATGGCAAAACCACTCTTCTTTGCCGCATACTGGAACTTCTCCGATACAGAGTAATCGAGCTGCACATGATAAAGTTCAAGAAGTGCCATCTTGCATGGAGATGCCGCTTCGATCCCCATCGATGCGGATGTGGAATAGGCACGCGTGAGTCCTCCGGTCCCAAGAAGGATTCCACCGAAGTATCTCGTGACGACACAGATCACATTATCAAGTTCCTGATGAAGAAGGACATCGAGTACCGGCATACCTGCCGTTCCCGACGGTTCTCCGTCGTCACTGTATCTCTGCTCGAGTGTCTCGTCTCCGGTACGGTATGCATATACATGATGTCTGGCATCCGGGAATTCTTTTTTTATTTTACGCAAAAAATCCGTCGCTTCCTCGCCGGTGGCCACAGGTGCCACATCCGCGATAAAGACGGACTTTTTCACTTCATATTCGATCCTTGCGGGATGTTCTACTGTTTTCCAGAAAGAGCGGGGCAAATCAGACAAGCTCCTTATATCTCTGGTACGCCATCATCAGGAGCGATCTGTCCTGGCTGTAGGTCACCATTTCGAGTGCTTTTTCCACAGGATAAAAACCACCGTCGGAGAAGTTCTGCTCCGCATTCGGGGTAACACTGTCACTCTCGGCGCGCATCACATACCAGACGATCTTATTGCATACCGGCCTCTGGCGGGTGATCGAGTAGAATTCATAGTTAGTCCTTCCGACAGGGAAAAGGATCTTCGCCGAGACGCCTGCCTCGACGGATACTCTCTCCAGCGCGACCTCCTCGGGTTTTTCGACCGTGCGGATCACCCCCTTCGGGAAGCACCAGTCGGCCTTTTCATTCTGCAGCAAAAGCACTGAATCTCCGTAAAAAACGATTCCACCTGCACAATTTCGTTCAAGCATCGGTAACACCCCCGGTCGGTTGTAAAGAGTTGTTTATATTTTATCATGCCGTGAAGCCGGTTGACAATGCGCGGAGATGCCGCCTTCTTGTCAGTGGAAAGTTTTATTTATATAATTAGTGTGGTTTTTTATTGACTAGAATTTAAAAGTAAGAAGGTCTACTTTATGGGATATTCAATGTCACGCGAAAAGAAGAGGGCACGCATCCGGATGCTCCGCAAAGCAATCGCCGTGCTGTTTGCTCTTTGCGTTATTCTGTTTGTGGCAGACATCGTCTGCGCAATCATCCTGATCAGTAAAAAAGGAAAGTCGAAGAGCGAGACGACCGAGACGACACCGACAAGTGTTTCTGTTTCTGTTTCTGAAGATACTGCTGCCAGCAGTTCCGATATATCTTCGGACTCCTCCGCCGAGACAGAAACCACTGCCGCTCCCGGCGGTGTGGACGTCAAGGAATACCTTCCGAAGAACGATCTTGCCGAGTCTTACTGGGGACCGCTTCCGGAAGTCTCCGAGGTAAAACCGGTCCAGCACAATAAGATCCACGGCATCTACATCGCATCCTGCATGCACTTCGAAGAGAATCTCGAGCTGGCGAAAAAGACAGACATCAATGCATTCGTTATCGACCTCAAAGATGAGGGCGGCGGTATCTATTACAACACCTCGCTCCAGATGGCGAAAGACATGCACCTGTGGGTCGACAACGGCGGAAACTGGACGGACAAAGGTCCGGGAAGCTACGTGTCGAACACGTATAACCTCGAAGAAGTCGTCAAAAAGTGCCACGAAAATGACATCAAGGTCATCGGACGTATCGTATGCTTCAATGACCCTTCGATGGCGAGAAACCATCCGGAGATGAGCATCAAGGATGAAGCCGGAAACTCCATGCACTTCAACCTCGAAGGCAAGCACCAGTTCCTGAATCCGTACGATTCCCGTGTCTGGGACTTCCTGATCGATATTGCGCAGGAAGCTGTCAATATGGGGGTAGATGAGATCCAGTTCGACTATGTCCGTTTCCCGACCATCAGTACGAAGAAGTATAACGAGAAGCCGTACTTCGGACCGGAAGACTCCACACCGACACGTATCGATGCGATCAACCGTTTCCTCCAGACTGCACGCCGTAAGATCCAGGATCCGACAGGTATCCCGGTCACCGCGGACGTATTCGGTATCATCCTCTCTTCCGAGCTTGATGGTAAGCTGATCGGTCAGGGCTGGGATACGGTAGGACTTACCGGTATCGACTCGCTATGTCCGATGCTGTATCCGTCGCACTACGCCGATAACACACAGCTGAACGGAAAGATGTTCGACTATCCGGACCTCTATCCGCACGATGTTATGTACCATGCGCTCATGGCCGGTAAACCCGCCGCCTCCGTAGAGGGCTACGCCACCGTGCGTCCATACGTACAGGCATTTACGGCAACGTGGATCAAACACCATCTGAACTATAAAGTGCCTGAGGTAAAAGCACAGATCCAGGCGATCCAGGATGCAGGATACGATGAGTGGATCCTATGGAATGCCGCGGCGAACTATGTCAACCGCTACGAGTGATTTTCCCGAAGAAAACACGTCAGAAAACAAGTAAACGGAAGGTGTGTCTCAACGCAATGAGACACACCTTTTTCTATGGGGAAAAGAAATTATTACACAAATGAAAATCATTTCGCTTTTTTCCGTTTATCTGTGTTAATATGGATGTTAGATATTCGGAGAAAGCAGGTACTCCTCATGCCGCTTAGATCGATACATGCATTCGCCGGTGGTGTTCATCCTCTCGGCAACAAAAATACCGATGTTCTGCCATCCATTCATCTGCATGGATTTCCCGAGGTCGAGCTGCTGATGCAGCAGCATATCGGACCGCCCTGTACCTGTGTGGTCCATCCGGGAGATCACGTCGATGTCGGAACCTTGATCGGGCGTGCCGACAAGCCCATGTCCGTGCCGATCCACTCCAGTATCTCCGGAACCGTAAAAGAAGTTCACTATGTGGTCTCTGCCAATGGTGCACCTGTCGAGGCAGTGCGCATCGAGTCGGATTTTAATCACACGATCAATCCTTTCTGCAAGCCGCCGAAAGTCGAGTCATTCGAGGACTTCATCCAGATGATCAGAGACTCCGGTCTCGTAGGTCTTGGCGGTGCCGCTTTTCCAACATATATTAAACTCAATCCGCCGAAGAATAAGATGCCGGATACCCTGATCGTCAATGCCGCGGAGTGTGAGCCGTACATCACGGCAGACTACCGTCAGATCTGTGAGCATCCGGATGATATCATCGACGGTATCCTCGAGGTCATGAAGTGGCTCGAGATCCCGAAGACGATCATCGGCGTCGAGGATAATAAACCTCTTGTTACCCGTATCTTCTCCCACGAGATCAAAAAGCGCGTCTATAAGACCGGCAAACATCCGGATATCGAAGTTAAGACACTCAAGACCATCTATCCTCAGGGCGCGGAAAAGATGCTGATCTACACACTTACCGGACGTAAAGTGCCGCCGGGAAAACTGCCGATCGATGTACATACGCTCGTCATGAATGTAAGTACGCTGCGCTTTATCGGACTGTATCTCAAAGAAGGTGTTCCGCTTACGAGAAAGCGTATGACACTTGACGGATCCGCACTCAATACTCCGGGAAACTTTATCGTGCCGATCGGTGCGCGTATCCAGGATATTATCGAGGCGGCCGGCGGTACCCGTGAAGAACCGAAGAAGATCATCATGGGCGGCGCGATGATGGGTGTCGCACTTGACCGTATCGACCACGGTATCATCAAGGCGAATAATGCGATCCTCGTTTTCGGATCGGAAGAAACGACACTTCCTCCGGAATCGCCCTGCATCCGCTGTGCGCGCTGTGTCGCTTCCTGCCCGATGGATCTGATCCCCTGCGGCATCGATAAGGCGACACGTCTCCGTGATCCGGAGATGCTGGAAAAATATCACGTCATGGACTGCATCGAGTGCGGCTGCTGCACTTATGCATGCCCGTCCAAACGATTCCTTACCCAGAGCATCAAGAACGGTAAGGTCATGGTCCGTGCCGAGCGTGCACGAATCAAGAAGGAGCAGGAGCTCCTCGCTGCATCCGAGAATAAAGGAGGTCCTGCTTCCTAATGAAACTGCAAGTCTCTCACTCCCCGCACGTCCGGGATAAAGCGACGACCCGGTCGATCATGCGTGATGTGATCATCGCGCTTTTACCCGCGACATTTGCCGGATGGTATTACTTCGGGATCCGTGCTGTTTTCATCACGCTTCTTTCCATCGCATCCTGCATCCTTTTCGAGTATATCTGCCGTAAGGTAATGAAAAGAAATAATACGATCGGTGATCTTTCCGCCGTCGTTACCGGACTTCTCCTGGCGATGAATCTTCCGGTATCGCTTCCTCCGTACATGGTCGTGATCGGCGCGGCTTTTGCTATCGTCGTCGTTAAGCAGATGTTCGGCGGACTCGGCAACAACTTCGTCAATCCTGCGATCGCCGCACGTATCTTCCTGGTGATCGCCTTCCCGAAAGCCATGACATCGTGGACGGTCATGTCCGGTTCGTGGTTCAGTGTGAAGTCCGCAGATGCGGTCTCATCCGCGACACCTCTTACTCAGATCAATACCCCGCAGGCTCCTTCCATCTGGAACCTCTTCATCGGTAACAAAGCCGGCTGTATCGGTGAGGTATGTATCCTCGCCCTCCTGATCGGTGCGCTATATCTGATCCTCCGTCACGTCATCCGCATCTGGATCCCGCTGGCCTATGTCGGCACATTCTTTATCCTGTCTTTCTTCTTCGGACACAATAATGTATTCCACTTCACGGGAGATCTCTCCTGCCTTAGCGGCTGGGCCGATCTCTTCCACGAGAGTGTCTATATGGTCTTCTCCGGCGGACTGATCCTCGGCGCATTCTTCATGGCGACCGACTATGTCACCTCGCCGCTGACGACCAAAGGCAAGATCGTCTTTGGTATAGGATGCGGCATCCTGACCTTCCTGATCCGTTATTACGGAAACATGGCAGAGGGTGTCTCCTTCTCTATCATTCTGATGAATATCCTGACTCCGCACATCGATAACTGGACGATGGGAAAACCATTCGGGGAGGTGAAGGAAAATGCAAAAGTTTAAGTTCAAAGACCTTCTCCCCGCCCTGATCCTGGCACTCATCTGCGGTATCTGCGTCTTCCTTCTGGCAGGAACATATTCCATCACCAGATCGAAGATCGAAGAGCAGGAGGAAGCTTCCGCCCAGGAAAGAAAACTCACGATCTTCCCGGAAGCGGCTTCTTTTGAAGAACTCGAGTTCTCCTCCGAGATCAAAAGTGAACTGACAGCGAAGGGGATCCTTCCGGATGAAGTCTTCAGCGCCAAAGGAAAAGACGGATCTGTCATGGGATATATCTTCGTGACTTCCGGATTTGGATATGCAGGTCAGATCGAGACCACGACCGGTATCGGAACAGACGGAAAGATCGTCATGGTCATCGCGACAGCCGCATCCGATACACCGAAGCTCGGTAAAGAAGTCGAAGGCCGTCCGTTCCTTGACGGCTTCACCGGACTTTCTACCGGATCGGAGATCATACTGAATCAGGACGTGGTCGCGGTATCCGGCGCCACGATCTCTTCCCGCGCCGCAACAGGCTGCATCAACCGGGCCCGGGAAGCATATCTTCTTCTAGTGGAAAGGGGGCTGATCGGATGAGTGAAAGTAAGATGAAAGATGCCGCTTACCGTTCTCCGGATGAGCGCCAGGCGGAAAAGAACAGTAAATATACACCGAAGTCGATCTTCCTCAACGGTGTCCTCTATGAGAACCCGGCTCTCCGTCTGGTCCTCGGTACCTGTCCTCTTCTGGCTGTTACCATCTCCGCGAAGTCGTCGCTCTATATGGGACTGGCAGTGCTTTTCGTCCTGACGGCATCAGAAGCGATCATCTCGCTTCTTAGAAATGTGATCCCGAATAAAGTCAGGATCCCTGCATTTATCACGATCATCGCGACTTTCGTTACGATCGTACAGATGCTGATCTCCGCCTATTTTCCGGCGCTCAATGATTCACTGGGCATCTATATCCCCCTGATCGTTGTAAACTGTATCCTTCTTGCACGTGCGGAAACGTTTGCCAGCAAGCAGAAGGTCCTGCCTTCTATTCTCGACGGTCTTTCGATGGGCACCGGATTTACGCTCGCACTTCTCATGATGGGCTCCATCCGTGAGATCTTGGGATGCGGCACGTTCTTTGACATGAAGCTTCCTCTCTTCGGAGACGTGATCGAACCGATGATGTTCTTCATGCTCCCGCCGGGCGGATTCTTCGTATTCGGCATCTGCATCTGCATCGTACAGGCCGTGATGAAAAAGCAGGAGAAGCACGCGTCGGCCAAATCCTCCACACCTTGCGGTGTCGCGGGTGATTCTTCCGACTGTCTGTCCTGCGGCGGCTGCAGCCTGTGCAAAGGAAAGGGGGAGAAATAAATGGCAAAGGATTTTCTGATCATTATCTTCTCCGCGATCCTCGTTGATAACTTCGTTCTTTCGAAGTTCATGGGTATCTGTTCTTTCCTCGGAGTATCGAAAAATCTTAAGACCGCGATGGGTATGTCGGGCGCGGTCGTCTGCGTCATGCTGGTCGCCACTTCGATCACCTGGCCGATCCAGCACCTGCTTCTGGATCCTCTGAAACTCGGATACCTGCAGACCCTCGTCTTTATTCTCGTTATCGCCGCACTCGTACAGATGATCGAGATGATCATGAAAAAGTCAATGCCGCCTCTGCACAAAGCACTGGGCATCTACCTCCCCCTGATCACCACGAACTGTGCTGTCCTCGGCGTTACGATCCTGAACATCAACAGCAACTACACCTTCGCAGAGTCGATGGTCAACGCTCTTGGTGCAGGTATCGGCTTTACGCTCTCGCTCTTCCTCTTCTCGGGCGTTCGCTCGAGGATCGATAAAGCGGATGTGCCGGATGCTCTGAAAGGACTTCCGATCACTCTCATCTCCGCTTCCCTGGTCGCCGTCTCCTTCCTGGGCTTTAAGGGCCTGGTAGAGAATCTGTTCGGAGGTTAATGATATGACTGATATACTCATTCCTACCGGCATTATGTTAGGGATCGCACTGATCCTCGGTATCCTCATCGTCATCATCTCGCGCGTCTTCGCGGTCGAAAAGAACGAGACCAAGGAGAAGATCATGGAAGCTCTTCCGGGCGCCAACTGCGGCGGCTGCGGATTCGCAGGATGTGAAGGCTATGCGGATTACCTTTCCAAGGGCGGCGCGAACACTGCTCTCTGTGCCGTCGGCGGCGCGGACTGCGCACGCGAGATCGCCTCGATCTTAGGTGTCGCGGCAGCGATCCCGGAAAAGAAGATCGCGGTCCTTCGCTGTCAGGGTACGTGCGAACAGACCGGCAAGCGCTACGTGTACTTAGGCACCAGCTCCTGCCATGCGGCAGCCGGTCTTCTCGGCGGACCGAACCAGTGCACCTTCGGCTGCCTCGGATTCGGCGACTGTATCGCGGTATGTGCTTTTGGCGCATTAAAACTAAAAGACGGTATCGTTTCCGTGGACCGCGCCCAGTGCCACGGCTGCGGCCAGTGCGTGAAGGTCTGTCCGAAACATCTTCTCGAGCTCATGCCCGTATCGGCAACCGTTGCCGTACGCTGCCAGAATGAATGGCCGGGTGCGAGAACGAGAAAGAACTGTACTATCGGATGTATCGGATGCCAGAAGTGCGTAAGATCCTGTCCGCAGGGCGCCATCTCGATGAGAGAGTCCCTGGCCGTCATCGACCAAAGCAAGTGCATCCATTGTGACGCCTGCGTCAACGGCTGCCCGACCCACGCGATCGCATTCCTTCGCGGCGATCAACATAAAACTAATTGACTGCTGAAGTTAGATGAAAAAACAGACTCCTGTTCGAAAATAAGGAGCCTGTTATTCATCGCTAATTTGTTTGCAGTTAATCTATCAATGAAAATTCTGCATTCAGATTTGTCGCTTGATACTCCTTAGCTTCATTACAGATAATGTTAAGTTCGGGAATACTATTCACTTCCGCCAAAGAAAAAATGCTCTTACTCTTCGCAGATAGTGTATATATCGGTGCCGTATCAGAAGCATCTGCCAACAAAACCAAGTATTCTTCTCCAACTTCAACCGAATTATTAAATAAAGTAATTAAAATTCCCCCTCCGTTTGTCGGTTCATTCTTCGCCGTCTTTTTTACCGTGCAATAGTACACCGTTGTGTCCTGAATCTGACTTTCTGCGTAAACCCCTTTGATTTCGACAATAAATATATTACTTGAAAAATCTATGATATCTTTTATTGGTAATGTACTGTCAGCAAATGGAACTCCGTATGCCTCGGGATTTGTCATCTGAATTTCCTTCAATGTGTTGTCAATCATGTCGTGATAATCATTCCAATCCTTAATATCTGTTTGGGATACTATACGACCTATCTGAACATAATGGTTGTAGTCATAATAGACAGAAAAATTCTTTTCGAGACAAAGATTATATGTTTGACCTGCGACAAGATTCGTGCCTTCCGGGTGCGCTTCTGTAAGGAGCACATGTAATTCAGCTTCATCTACAGTGTCAATCCTCCCTTTATATATAGTTTTAACTTGAAATATATCATCTTTTAAGGAAGAACCGTTGTTTTTCCCTATATATACCGCATCAACAACATGCGTAGCCCTCTCCACTACTTCGTCATCCTCCAGCTGTTCCTGATCACGAAAATACAATACCTGATTGTCTTCCACATTTTTTACATCTTCCAAACCGTCTATTCCAATTACAGTTGTTTCTGTCTCGCTTGAAACTCCAGGGGAACCGACTGTCCCTTCTGTTCTATGTCCACACGCTACAGCTGAGCCTATGTAGATTAAGAACAGACAACAGACCATAATTCGGCAGATTATTCCATTAATTCTATCCATAGATACCTCCTTCAATAAGCTTGTAATAAATGTTTCTTCTCATTCTCAGCAAGTACTGTGTTTTCAAGAATACCTTGTTGCATCACCCACGTCGGTTGTGAAGGACTTGGATGTCCTATCCAACCTAATGCATGTCCGAACTCGTGAGTGCATGTCTTTTTGTAATTGTTCGTTCCCATATCGGAGCGATCAACAATATACCCCGTCGTTGAACTCATAATCATGACTGTTTTTGTAGAGCCATTATAAGAAATCGTTCCCCATTGGGAATAAGAATATTGAGTCAATCCTAAATTGTTAGTTGGAACAGAAGGAAACAGACCCAAAGCATCTATTTCTGCTTTTGTCCCTCCATAATACTTCAAGGAAGAAGATGTCGCAGACGAAGCGCTATTAATCGAAATACCCAAAGCTGATTCCCATTGAGACTCTGCGTGTGTCATTCCGGTGACAAACATAAAAGAAGGATTTGAATTTAATTTGCTATACCACAAGGTTGGTGAATTAGTTCTCCGTCCAATCAAGTTTGAATCTGAATACCAACAACTAATTCCAACGTAGTTAATGACTAACTCAGGCTTATTCGGAGAAGAAGCATCAGAGGAATACCATCTGGTTTTTTGATCTGCATTGGTCTCGGAAGGCTCTTTAAGAAGAAAACCATAGTTCGAATAAGTCCCGCTTTTCCAATCTTCAACCATTGTTTTCACATTAATCTGATACCAATCGCCTGAATAAACACTGCAAGTGCTTGTAGCTCCACTTGTCGTAAACGATGGTTTATTGTTCCATGTAACCGTACTGGATGTCCAACTTGACGTTACCCTGTATGCCTTTATTCCTGGAGCAGCATATGCATTTTTCTTCAGCTTGAGAGTGGCGCTGGAAATGCAATTACTTACAGATGAAGGAATATCGAATTTGATGTATGTTCTCATCGTATTATTACTGGTTTTTCCACCAGTCCATAGATTTACACTTGTATAGTAATTTGACGATGGGTATTGTTCATCAACACATGTATCATACGTATTGGATGCGCCAGTAATTGTTATAGTCGGATCAATCACCACTGGATAGACAGTGTTCACATCCTTAAGAAAACTCTCATTAGCAATGATTCTGACAAAGAATCTCCCATCCTCACAATGCAGATCTGCAGTCACATCTTCAGAATACTTTCCATTTGCATCAATCATATAAAGTTTTCCAAACTGAAACACTTCATGATTATGCGAATCAAGAAAAGCTATTCCGTTCTGATCCTGAATTGCGACAACACCGTCGAGATTTATAGCAAAATCAAAAGTATTTTGCGAAGAACCATCTTTTAGAATAATGTCTTCTTTTACAACACCTGTTCTTGCAGAATACACAACGTCTACATTATCAAACACATTTTGATAAACTACAGCCCTGTCGTCTTTGCTAATTTCTGAATAATAATCTAACTCACATTCAGAAAGAACTTCCGCCTTCTGTACCGAATACTGATTATTCCCCCCCTGTATGCTAAAAGCAATTGAGGTGTCAGCATTTTGGATCTTAACCGCATCTTGATTAACTAAGTAGTCTGAAAAGAATACGTTCCAGCTATTTGCTGTATTTCGATAACGGTATTGTTGCTGTGTTGTTTCCTCAATAATAGAACTATCAATATCTTCATACTCTCCATCAGAATTCATATAATGGATACTATCTGCAGATACTACACATTTGAAAGATCCGTTACTTAGCTGATATGTTTTACTGTTTTTCGTACGCAGTTCCTGAATCTCTTCCTCATCTGATAATAAGTCTGCAAATGCTTTCCTTGGACTACACATAGAATTTGAAAAGAACAGGCTGAATGCCATCATTAGCGGAAGAATCATTTTCTTCTTCATGTACAAACCTCAACAATCCGTATTGGTTGTTTCTACTCGCTGAATTTGTTCTCTAATATAATAAGCGTATCCATGCTTGCTAGGGTTATGCGCATCTTGGAAGTTTTACACTCTGCACATTTTCTT
>DFFH01000029.1 GCA_002368805.1 Mageeibacillus sp. UBA3781
CCGCGTCAGAAGAAGTATTTCGAGGTCGGTTCCTGCAGTAACCTCGGTGATGCGCAGGCAAGACGTCTGGGTATCCGTATCAGAAATAAAGAGAAGGGCAATTACCTCGCTCACACTCTGAATAATACTGTAGTTGCTCCGCCGCGTATGCTGATCGCATTTCTGGAGAACAACCTCAATGCCGATGGCACAGTAAGCATTCCGGAACCGCTTCGTATGTACATGGGCGGTAAGGACAAGCTGGTACCGAAGAAGTAACAGTTCATACGGGAAAAGAACTCATGCGGAACAATAAATTTATCATCGGTTTTCTGATCTTCGATGCGGTGGCTGTACTGGTCATCATGTTTGTGCTTATCGTGCATAATCCGTTTAAGGCCAAGGTGGCTCCGGATACGGATCCGACGACGGCATCGGTAACTGCGAAAGATGAGAAGAATCCGATCTCAAGCATCTCGGATCTCGATTTTGATAAGATGAAACTGGTGCACACCTCTCCATCTCTTATCGGTATGCGTGAAGAATCGGAAACAACGCCGGACGGGAAATACTATACAGCCTACCGGGGAGAACTTGATCTGGATCTGGATGGAGATGGTGAAGTCGAGTCTGTCAGTATCTCGCTCGATGAGCACAGTGAGTCTTTCTATGTGCTCGTCAATGATCAGGGCGTCATCACCGATTTCGTAGTTCCGGGATCAGAGTTCGCTTTCCGCGAAGAGTATCAGGCAAAGGCCTGCAAAGGCGCGATCCACGGCTGTTCGATCGATCTGGACAGCAATGATCCATATACGGAAGTTTTCATCGAGCTTACCCGTGAATCATGGGATGATTATATGACGATCATGGTCCGCTATGATGGATCGAAGATCCACGCATCGGTCGTTTCGGGCGCGATCAGCGCAGTATCCAATGCCGGCACGGTGCAGTTCTCTTTCTTCGATGAGATCTTCGGTGTGCATAAGCTCTACAGGACTTATGACATCACCTCCGAAGAAGATTTCCTGAAGCCGCAGACAGATTATTTCTTTGCCGACACCAATGTCGAGAAGACATCGTTTATTTATAATCCGGAATTCGAGATCCGGTGCAAGAATCTGCAAGGACAGGACTGCACGCTCCCGAAGGCTTCTTCCTTCTACTGGTGCAGAACAGATAACGAGACATATGTTGATGTGATCACCACGGGAAATGATGTGTACCGTCTTCCGATCACCAAAGACGAAGTCGAGTATGAATCCGGAAAACAGGCGGTATTCCACCTGGGCGATCATGAGGCATCCGAGTTTGTGATCCGATGATCCGCTGACGGAAAGAGGAGAATAGTAATGGGTATAATCGTAGGACTGGATATCGGTGGCAGTACCACCAAAGTCGTCGGAATGGACGGCACGAAGATCATCGGAAACAAGATCGTCAAAGCGGACGATCCGGTCACCTCTGCCTTTGGCGCACTGGGAAAATTCATGGATTCTTATGATCTGAAGATCTCTCATATCGAACAGCTGAAGATCACCGGCGTCGGTGCCTCCTTCCCGAACGGGAATCTCCTGGGCATCCCGACAGTGCGTATTTCCGAGTTTTTCGCGACCGGTCAGGGTGGATTGTTCCTGTCCGGACTGGAGCACGCGATCGTAGTGAGCATGGGTACCGGTACCGCATTTGTCGAGGCGACTAAGCAGGAAGTCCGTCATATCATCGGTTCCGGTGTCGGCGGCGGTGCGCTCGTCGGACTGGCGAACTGCGCGCTGAATATCCGTGATTTTGATATGATCGCCGATATGGCAAAAGAAGGTAACCTGAACCACGTCGATCTGACGATCGGAGATATCTCCCACGCGGCGATCCCGGGTCTTACGATGGATACGACTGCTTCGAACTTCGGTAAGTTGCAGGACGATGCCACGAAATCCGACATCGCATACGGTCTTTTCAATATGGTATTCCAGTCGATCGGAACGATGGCGGTCTTAGCGGCCAGAAATGCCGGCATCAAAGATGTGGTGATCACCGGACAGGCAACGAAGGCGCAGATGTGTAACACGATCTACGGGAAGTTCTCGGAACTTTATAATATTAATTTCGTCGTACCGCAGATGTCGGAGTTTGCTACAGCCATCGGAGCGTGCATCGCCGAGAGCGTGTGAGGCGATACATGGGAAGTTCGGAAAAGACCGGGAAACTTCGGAATACCCGCGCATTTGAGCTGGATCTTCTTCGCGGATTTGCGATATTCATGATGATCCTCCATCACTTCGCGTATGACCTGCGGCATATCTTCGAGATGAACATCTTTTCTTTTATCGATACCGACTGGTTCTGGGCTTTTCTGCATCCGTTTTTTCTATGTATCTTCGTCGGGATCTCCGGTATCTGCTGCCAGTTCTCAAGAAATAATTTCAAGCGTGCACTGAAGCTCCTTCTCGTTTCGGTACTTTTTTCTGCGGTGACGATCGGGGCAGACCGCTGCTTCGGCCTGGAATGCGCGATCTACTTTAATGTCCTTCATGTGCTTACCGTATCGACATTCCTGTTTGCGATCTTTGATCACTTCGAACAGAAAAAGACCGGAAGCAGAAACAGCCGGGGCGGCGATATGGTGCTGTTTTCCATCGTGCTGCTTTTTATCTTCCTTTTGCAGGCGCTGCCGTATTATCACTACACGATCAAGGCCGGGTGGGTATCGATCCTCGGAATCGAACCGCATCCGGATTATAACTGGAATGCGGGTGACGAGATGGGATTGATCCCCTGGGTCGGAGTGTTTTTCCTGGGCGTACTGGTCGGCCGGTATATCTATAAGAAAAAAGAGACCCTTTTCCCGCATGCGTCAAAAACGGTGAAGAAGATCTCCGGGCCCTTTGAGTGGGTCGGAAGAAATTCTCTGGCCGTATATATCCTTCATCAGCCGATACTGCTGGGTATTCTTTACGGACTCCATTATCTGGGGGTATTCTGATGCAGCGCGTGAGTAAAGAGACGGGAAAACCGACGGCAAAACGATGGTTCTTCCGGATCATTTTGCCGCTTGCGCTTATGCTGCTCCTTTATGTGATCCAGAGTATATTGATACATTTCCCGAGTGTCGGTGAGACCTATGCGAAAACGGGATTTGTATTCTTTTCATATCTTCCGGCGAAGATCTCATCGCTTGTTCCGATCTCGCTGTCGGAAGTCTTTGTCATCTCGCTGGTTTTATCCCTACCGATCCTTATCGCCTGGATGGTGATCCGCATCCGCCGCGCCTGCAAGAAAAAACGCGGAAAAAAGTGCTTTTTCAATATCGGAAGCGCCACGGCCTGGATCCTTTTTTCGATCTATTTTCTATTCATGCTGCTGCATGGCCTGAACTTCACGCGCTATTCACTCGATGAGACTCTCGGTTTCGGGAAGAGGAACTACACGGTCGAAGAACTCCAGGAGGTCTATGCCTGGGTCATCTCGGGATTGAATGAATCACGGGAGTCGTGCACTGAAGATAAAAACGGAGTCGTCACGTATCCCGGCGGAAAGTATGCCTTTTTGTCCGATCTTTCGGATCTCTATGAAAAATCAGCCAAAAACTTCCCGATGCTCAAGGGGAACTCCGCAAGACCGAAGCCTGTCATGATCTCTCATTACTGGTCCTATACATATATCGTCGGGCTTTATTTCCCGTTCTTTGCCGAGCCGAATATCAATATTGATGTTCCTTTTGTGGAGATGATGTATAACGCGTGCCACGAGATGTCACACCTGCACGGATATGCCGTGGAAAACGATGCGAATCTGGCGGCTCTTATTATCGCGCTGTCGAGCGACTGCCCGGAGCTCCGCTACTGCGGATATTATGAATCGGTCAAACTGATCATCAAAGATCTGGTGATCGCCTATAACAAGGATACAGAGAATCTTCAGAAGTTCATGTCCCGGTACCCGGCGGCCGGAGGGTATTTCCGCGATTTTGCAGATGTCCAGAAGTACTGGCTTTCGATCGATCCGCCGGAGATCGTTGAGAAAGTATCCAATGCCACCAACGATGCCTACCTCAAGGCCAACCAGCAGAAAGAAGGCGTCAAGAGCTACAATATGCCGACGTCGATCGTGGCGGATTATTATTTTATCTTCGTGAAGGGAGAGTCGTGATGCGCGCGGGGGATGGTGCAAAGGATATAAATACAAAGCCTGCCGCAGTTCAGGAAAAGGGCGCCCGCATCGTCGTCCGGCTCGAGGGACATGCATTTTACTATCCCGTAAGCGATGTGCTCCGCCTCTTTACCGGCGCGATCCCGAGGGAAGAAGAAGGAAGAGTGGTATGCGATGCGGCATCGATCCTCCCGGGAAGAGAAGAGCTTTTTTCAGAAGATGGCGTACTTACTATCCGAAGCCGGGTCTCCGAAGAGTGGGTCGAGACAGTGGTGGAGGAAGATAGAAAAGTACCTGAAGCCGGGAAAGACAGGGATGGGGAGGTTATCTCTATCCAGAGCGCACCGCAGATCTCGATCAGCCGCAAAGACATGGATCTTCCTGTGAACCGGGAAGTGAAAAGACAGCTGTATTTTCTCCTTTCCAGGATCCTGAAGATGAGCTTTCCGTGGGGATCTCTTACCGGGATACGCCCGACGCAGGTCGCCAGAGAACTGAGTTCCGAAGAGGAGATGCAGGAAATCTACGGAGTGCGAAGCGACAAGGCGCATCTCGCCTTTCTGACGAAAGAACGGGAAGATGCCGTGCTCTCTGAAACTCCATCGGATGCGCTTCATGTCTATATCGGCATCCCTTTCTGCCCGAGCAGATGCTCGTATTGTTCATTTATCGCGCAGGAGGCTCCGAGAAAAACGGAGATCCTTCCGGCATATGTCGATGCAGTTCTTATGGAGCTGGATCTGGTCCTTCCGAAGATCACCTCGAAGATAGAGACGCTCTATGTCGGAGGTGGAACACCGACGGTACTGCCGGAAGTGCTTTTCGAGAAGTTTATGCGTGGGGTACTCTCACATCCGGAGTTTAAAGAGGTGAAAGAGATCTGTGTCGAGGCCGGCCGTCCGGATACGATCACGGAAAGAAAACTCGCGGTTCTCATGGAGCTCGGAGTAAGAAGGATCTGCATCAACCCGCAGACGCTGTGCGACGCGACACTTCAGAGAGTCGGAAGGAAACATAGCGCGAAAGACTTTGCCGATGCCTTTGAAATGGCAAGAAAAATGGGCTTTCCGGTCATTAATACCGATCTGATCGCAGGACTTCCCGGAGAAACAACGGAAGAGTTCTGCAGTTCGCTCATAAGAATCATAAAACTTCGTCCGGAGAATGTGACGGTGCATGCACTTTCGAAAAAAAGACGTTCCTCTCTTAGCCGGAAAGAGGTCGTCCGAACGGAAGATCACGGCACGAAGCGGGTCGAAGACATGCTTTCTTTCTCATCGCAGAAACTTATAGAAGCAGGATATAAACCTTATTATATGTATAAGCAGAAGGATACGATCGGCGGACACGAGAATATCGGCTACTGCCTTGATGGCGGCGAATGCATCTACAATGTCGCGATGATGAGCGATCTTAGGTCGGTGCTGTCGTTTGGTGCCGGCGGCATGAGCAAGCGGGTATTTCCGAATTCCGGAAAGGAGAACTCGCCGAAAGGAACACCGGCAGCCGGAGTAAGGATCGAGCGGTGCCCGTGCATCAAGGAACCGACGCAGTATATTACCGACGTAGAATCGATGGCGGAAAGAAAGATCCGCTTCTTTCAGGGCGATGTCCACTTGTAATTCGGAAAAATCATGTTATAATTGTCGAGTATGCATTTTCGAGGTGTAGCGCAGCTGGTAGCGTACGTGCTTTGGGAGCATGGGGTCGCAGGTTCGAACCCTGTCACCTCGACCAGAAGACCGGCTTGAGATGATTCTTCAGTAATCAATTCAAGCCGGTTTTCATATTACATCGTCGTATTGCCCTAAAAATAGAGAATTACGCGGCCATTGTTAGGAATTTGGTCTTGTTGTCTTTTTCGGAATTTCATTATAAAATCATAATGTATTTAGAACTTGGATAATGCGCATTGCGCAATTATGGAGGTAAAAAATGGAGAAGACAAGTTTTTCTAGAATTAAGAAATTATCGGCAGTGATGCTGGTTTTCGCTATTATCTTCTGCCTTACCGGATGTATTCGTTATGAAGCAAAGACATCCGTTAAGAAAGATGGAACATGCGATTTCAGCTTCACATATGCTATTGATACAAGTATGGCCGGTGAAAATGGCGGTTCCGGAATGGGAACTGAGGACGCTCAGGCGGCTTTTGAAGAGAGCGAAAGTGACTGGGAAGTTGATGAATATTCCGATGGCAACTTTAAGGGCTTTACAGCTACTCTGTCTGACGTTGCTCTTGAGGATCTTCCGGATGAACTGGAAGCAACCGGCAGCTTCCAGGATTTTTCCCTCGAATATGATGAGGATTCCGACTCTTACACACTTGACTGGGAAGTTTCTTCCGTAACTGATGAAGCAAAGTCCAGCTCGGTCTCTGCTGATACTCTCGAGAAGTATAACGGTTACATGAAGTTCGTTCTCGAACTTCCGGGTAAGGTTATCGAGTCCAACGGCGAAGAGAAGAATGGCGGTAAGACCGTTGAGTGGAACCTCTTTGATGTAAAAGATTCTATTCATGCTGAGTTCAACCTCAAGTCTTCCGGCGGATCTCTTCCGATCGGTCTGATCCTCGGTATCATCGGTGGTGTTGTAGCTGTTGCAGTTATCGTAGTAGTTATCGTTCTTGTTATGAAGAAAAAGAAGAACACTCCTCCGACAGCTCCGGTAAGTGATTATTCCGGTGTTATCCCGCAGGCTCCTGTAGCTCCGCAGGCTCCGGTAAACCAGGCTTACGTTCCGCAGGCACCGGTTGCTCCTGTAGCACCTGTAGCACCGCAGGCACCTGTTGCTCCGGCTGCTCCTCAGGCTCCTGTAGCACCTGTTGCACCGCAGGCTCCTGTAGCACCTGTTGCACCGCAGGCTCCTGTAGCTCCGGCTGCTCCTGAAGCACCGGCTGCTCCGCAGGCACCGTCGAATGACATCCCGCAGAATCCGACAGTTTAATTGATTCTCAGGATCATAAATCAGTCATCAGGGGAGCTACCGAAAGGCAGCTCCCTTTTTGTGTGGGTTTGCGATCCTCCTCAGGAAGAAGAACTTATTGGCAGGTACAAGTGCTTTTCGAGAGGAATAACGTACAAATTTATCTTGCACATTGTGATTAGAAGTGTATAATGAATCTGTTCAATATTTGAAACGACAATTGAAAAAATGAACGGATGTGTAACTATGAGTCTTCAAAGAAAACATTTTGATATTTTGGTTGCGCTGGCAGAGTCGAAGGAAGCTCTTACGCAGCGCGATCTGGAGAAGATCACCGAGTATTCTCTAGGCACGATCAACAAAGTCTATCGTGAACTCGTGACGGATGGACTGGTCGATGCCGGGGTGATCACCGAGAAGGGGATCGAGGCTTTGGAACCGTATCGGGCAAAGCGTGCCGTGTTCATTGCGGCGGGTTTCGGATCCAGAATGGTACCGATCACGCTCAATACACCGAAGCCGCTGGTTCGTGTTCACGGCAAGAGGATCATCGATACACTTTTGGACGCTTGTCTGGAAGCGGGAATCGAAGAGATCTACATCGTAAGAGGTTATCTTGGCGAGCAGTTCGACCAGCTTCTGTATAAGTACCCGATGCTCCATTTTCTGGACAATCCGGTATATAACGAAGCCAATAACATCAGCAGTGCAATGGTGGCCAGAAACCTGTTCTCGAATTCCTATGTGTTCGAGGCGGACCTTGTGCTGTCAAACCCGAAGATCATCACCAAGTACCACTATACTTCCGATTTTCTGGCTATCCCGAAGGAGCGCACGGATGACTGGTGCTTCGTCGTTAAAGACGGCGTGATCAAGGAGGAGAAGGTCGGTGGCGAGAACTGCTGGCAGATGGTCGGTATCTCTTACTGGAACAAGGAAGACGGCGAGAAACTGGCGGAGGATGTTCCGGCCGTATTCTCCGGTCCGGGCGGAAAAGAGCGTTACTGGGAACAGGTACCGCTTGTGTATAAGAAAGAAAACTATAAGGTCGGGGTCCGCGAGTGCAAGGAAGATGACATCATCGAGATCGATACTTTCCGTGAGCTAAAAGAACTTGACCCTTCATATGATGTGTAATAGAGGCCGCGCCGCCGTGATGGCCGGTGCATAAACAAATATAGAAAGAAGATTATTTATGGAACCAGTAAAAAGAAACATCCTGTTAAATCCGGGCCCGTCCACCACGACCGATACTGTAAAGTATGCACAGGTCGTTCCGGATATCTGCCCGCGTGAGAAAGAGTTTGCCGGCCTGATGAAGGGCCTTCGTGAGGACCTCGTAAGAGTGGTTCACGGAGATCTTCAGGAATATACTTCCGTACTTTTCTGCGGTTCGGGAACGATCAATATCGATGTCTGCATCAACTCGCTTCTTCCGGAAGGAAAGAAGGTCCTGGTGATCGATAACGGTGCTTATTCTACCCGTGCGGTCGAGATCTGCCAGTACTACGGACTTCCGCATATCGACCTGAAGTTTCCGGTAGATCAGCGTCCGGATCTTGCAGTTGTCGAGGAGACACTGAAGAATAACCCGGATATCGGACTTGTACATACGACACATAATGAGACGGGAACAGGTATCCTGAATCCGATCCGCGAGATCGGTGCACTGGTGCATAAGTACGGTGCGATCTTTACCGTCGATACCACCAGCACCTACGCGATGCGTCCGATCAACATCAAGGAGGATAATGTCGATTTCCTGATGGCTTCTGCACAAAAAGGACTCATGGCGATGACGGGCCTTTCTTTCATCGTCGGAAACCGCGCGATCCTCGAGGCTTCCGCGAATAATCCGAAGAGAAGCTATTACTGCAATCTTTTCCTGCAGTATGACTGCTTCGAGAAGACAGGCGAGATGCACTTCACTCCGCCGGTACAGACGATCTACGCGACGATCCAGGCCTTGAAGGAATACTGGGCAGAGGGCGAAGAAGCGAAGTGGGCACGCCATACACGTGTCTTTGATGCGATCAATGAGGGACTCGAGGAACTTGGCTTCCGTCAGGTCATCAAGCCGGAGTGGAGAACAGGACTTGTTTCCTCCGCTATCTATCCGGATGATCCGAACTGGAGCTTCGAGAAGGTGCATGACTACTGCTACGAGCGCGGCTTCACCATCTATCCCGGAAAGATTTCGACGACGAATACATTCCGCCTCTGTGCACTTGGCGCGATCGATGCGCCGGACATCAAGGATTTCTTCAAGGTATTTAAGGAAGCTCTCGAGACAACAGGCGTAAAGATCCCGGTACAGTACAAATAATCAGACGTATAGGTCCCGATAAAGAAATATATAAGGAGATATGAACATGAAAACAGCTTATACATGCTTTTGCACAGATGTGATCCACGAAGGTCATATGAACATCATCAACGAAGCAAAAAAACTCGGAAAAGTCATCATCGGATGCCTTTCCGACCAGGTCCTGATCCGTTATAACAAATTCCCGACGATCTCACAGGAAGAGCGTATGCGTCTTTATAAGACGATTCCGGGCGTAGAACAGGTCGTTCTGCAGGAGCAGATGCAGTATGATGATGTGATCGAACTGATCCATCCGGATTATGTCGTTCACGGCGATAACTGGAAAGAGGGACCGGAGAGCACGATCCGTGCACATGTTCAGGAACTCCTTGCATCATACGGCGGAGAACTCATCGATGTTCCTTATACCTTCAATGAGAAGGTAAGAAAGATCGACCTGCAGCTCCGTGAGAAGCTCGCGATGCCGGAGTATCGAAGAAAGAGATTAAGACAGCTGATCGAGATGACTCCGATCGTAAAGACGATGGAGGCACACAGCGGTCTGACCGGTCTTATCGTTGAGAAGACAGTTGTTGAGAATGAAGGAAAACTCGACCAGTTCGACGCTATGTGGGTCAGCTCCCTCTGCGACAGTACTGCAAAGGGTAAGCCGGATATCGAGCTCGTCGATATGACCTCCCGTTTCAGAACGATCGAGGATATCACGGAAGTTACCACGAAGCCGATCATCTTCGACGGTGATACAGGCGGACTTACCGAGCACTTCGTTTATACCGTAAGATCTCTCGAGAGACTCGGCGTTTCCGCAGTCATCATCGAGGATAAGACAGGCCTTAAGAAGAACTCCCTCTTCGGTACTGAAGTCAAGCAGACACAGGCGACGATCGAGGAATTCTCCGAGAAGATCGCCGCAGGTAAGAAGGCACAGCTCACTGACGATTTCATGATCATCGCACGTATCGAGAGCCTGATCCTCGAGCAGGGCATGGAAGATGCACTTACCCGTGCTTTTGCATTCGTAAAGGCCGGCGCCGACGGCATCATGATCCACAGCAGAAAGAAGGATCCGGCCGAGATCTGTGAATTCTGCGACAAGTTCAGAAGCCAGGATCCGAAGACACCGATCGTCGTTGTTCCGACAAGCTTTAATACCATCACGGAAGAAGAACTGGCAGCTCACGGCGTGAACATCGTCATCTACGCAAACCAGCTGACAAGATCC
This sequence comes from Mageeibacillus sp. UBA3781, assembly GCA_002368805.1. Lineage (GTDB taxonomy): Bacteria > Bacillota > Clostridia > Saccharofermentanales > Saccharofermentanaceae > Scatonaster. The sequence goes on from DFFH01000029.1 coordinate 10,602, forward strand.
GCTTTCCCGGCGATGCAGCAGACAGCAAAAGACATCCTGAAGTATCACAGAGCAAAGGAAGTCGATGACAGACTCATGTCCATCAAGGACATTATCACGCTGATCGACGAGATCTGATCAGTAACGCCGAAACCAGGCGGAAAAACAGAGAAGACAGGACGCTTCGTGCCTGAAGAATAGGAGAAAAATATGAAAGTTGAAAAACTTGTAGATATCATTGGTTCAGATTTTTATACCGGTGTTCCGGATTCCCAGCTAAAAGCACTCTGCAATTACCTGATGCATACCTATGGCATCGATGCGCATCACCACGTCATCGCTGCCAACGAAGGTAACTGCACGGCGCTGGCTGCAGGTTATCATCTTGCTACGGGAAAAGTACCGGTCGTGTATATGCAGAACAGCGGCGAGGGTAACATCATCAACCCGGTCGCCAGCCTTCTGAACGATAAGGTATATGCGATCCCGACGATCTTTATCATCGGCTGGCGCGGCGAGCCCGGTATCCACGATGAACCGCAGCATATCTATCAGGGCGAAGTAACGATCAAGCTCCTGGACGATATGGGTATCGCAAACTTCGCGATCGGAAAAGACACGACCGACGAGGAAGTCGAAGCGAAGATGGACGAATTCAGAAAGATCCTCTCTGAGGGTAAGGACGTCGCATTCGTTATCCGCAAAGGTGCCCTTTCCTATGATGAGAAAGTTGTCTATGAGAACGATAACACCATGGTCAGAGAAGAGATCATCCAGCATATCGTAGCGGTCAGTGAAGAAGACCCGATCATCTCCACCACCGGTAAGGCGTCACGAGAACTTTTCGAGACGCGTGTGGCAAACGGCCAGAGCCATAAGTATGACTTCCTGACCGTCGGCTCGATGGGCCACAGCTCCTCGATCGCACTGGGTGTCGCGATCAATAAGCCGAACCAGAAGATCTGGTGTGTCGATGGAGACGGCGCGGTGCTGATGCACATGGGTTCCATGGCACTTATCGGATCGAACCAGCCGAAGAACCTTGTGCATATCGTGATCAATAACGGTGCGCATGAGACCGTCGGCGGCATGCCTACTGTTATGGGTGATGTCGATCTGGTCGGCGTTGCAAAGGCCTGCGGTTATCCGTACGCAGTCCGCGTCAACGATTTTGAGGAACTTGACCGCGAGCTGAATCTGGCCAAGGGATTAAATGAACTCTGCCTGATCGAGGTAATGTGCAGCATCGGCGCCCGTGACGACCTCGGCCGTCCGACGACGACAGCACTCGAGAATAAGCAGAACTTCATGGAGTATATCGCAACGCTGTAATTTCCTACGCGCGTCATTTCCCGCGCGCTGTAATTATCCAAACGCTTTGGCTTCCAGTTAAAAAGGAGGTTCGGGTATGGCTCATCTGACGACGTATTCATGCAGAAACTGTGGTGGAGTCCTGATCAAGGACCAGCTGCAGGAAGTACTTGAATGTCCTTTTTGCGGGAATGCATATGACCTTGTAAGAATGCACAGTGACGAATATTCTTCCCGTGCACAGGTCAATATGCAGCAGATGGAGTTCCATGCGGCGAAAGAGAAGTATGAGACGGTCCTTAGTAAGGATCCGCAGAATTTCGAGGCGCTTCTCGGTCTTGTATTATGTTCCGGAAAGGTCCAGTCAGAAAACGAACTCCGTACGCCGGAGAAAATGAAAGACCGCGCATTTGACGAGATGATGGCAGCAGCAAAAGACGCGCAGGAGAAAGCCGCCCCGGAGCATGCCGGATATTTCTCCGTACTCTATCAGCTCGCTGAGCTTTCGAAGAGACATCAGCTTACCGATAAAAGGATAGAATCTCTTTCTGAAGCTTCCAGTGACAAATTTCAGAGATTCGCAGCCCAGGATGTGGTCAGGGCATCCTACTATTCGCTGATCTGCGTTTTGATCGGTGCTGCTATCCGTATGGGTGGAGGACACTCCCGTGAGGAAGCGAGATTTACGATCACAATCGTTCTGATCCTGGTGGGAGTGCTGGTCGTTTCTTTTATCGTCGATAATCTTTTCTTGAAACCATTTCTGAAAAGAGACAACCACGAGGAGTTATCTAAACTTCATAATGCCAAGGATACCAGTGTCACGAATCAAAAAGCACTGGAAAAAGAATATGCGGAGCTTTATCAGAAACTTCAGAGCCTGAGACCTGAAAAGAAGGACGCTTCCGCTGCTCCTGCCTATAATTCTTCGTATGCAAAAGATGTTATTTCAGAAGTATCGGAAGGAGATCTCAGCTGCTCGCAATGCGGAGGAAAGCTTTCCGGGGATAAAGCCAATAAAGCATACCGATGTATGTCCTGCGGAGTGGCATTTGGAAACACGATCCTTTTTGATGAGCATGCTGTAGAGAATGCGAAAAAATCGATCCTTGACGGAGAGTTTAACGAGGCAGATCTGTGGTGCCGATGTGCGCTGGCGACGCAGCCGCATAATTTCTATGCACTTCAGAGAAGGGTGCTGTGCGCCGGAAAATGGAAACTGATGAGTGATCTTGTCGCCCAGAAAACACTGACGTCGATCCGGAAAAAGAGCGTGCTGGCAAGACTTTCCGAAGCACAGGAGCATGCAGCCACTTCCTATGATCAGGAGTACTTTAAAAAGTGCGAAGAGATGATCGACCTGCATGAACGGTACTGGGCAAAGACGAGAGAATATAGTAAAGATCAAGCGGCGATCGATTCTCTAAAGACGCAGCTCGAGGCGAAAGGCCGCGAGATCTATGATATCGACAGCATGCGTGAACAAAGCGCGAGGTTAGGTGTTATCCAATAAAGTCAGAAAAAACTTCAGGAATGAAGATCAATTATCTTCCTGCTTCCAGTTCTTCTTATCGAAGATATCCGGACCGTTGAGAGAATACCAGATCGTGTCGGTGAAGACATTGCCGGCGTCTTTCTGGAGATCCCAGCGGTCTGTGTACATGATCAGGAGTTTCTCGGCTTTTTTCGCCTCCGGCTGGAAGATCGGGCGGGAAGTAAACGGGCTTACCGGATCGTCGATCAGGCCGTTCATCGCCAGATACGGGGTATCGGCATTCGTCATGAAGGTGTAGTCCGTCTTAAAATCTCCTGTCGCACCGAAGTCCTTTACGAAAAGAACCGGGTTATATGCCATCGCGTCCTCGGGGTTATACTCCGCGCCGGCATTTGCTCCATCGAGGAAAAGCATATCTTCGTAGTGCTCGAGCGGCCATCCGTGGTCGGATACGATAATGATCCTGGTGTTGTCATAGACGCCGATCTCCTTGAGGTGATCCATCCACTGACCAAGCTGAATCCATGCCGCCATATTACACTGGTAATGCGTGAGCTTATAGCGGGTGCGGGGCTCCATCGCCAGTGTCTTTCCGCCACAGGTGAAGCGGTCGGTATGTGTCTTATCAAACTCCGTGTTATCGACTTCATACTGCGGTACGTATTCCGGCTCCTGAAGCGGCATCGTGTTATGCGCCGTGCCGTTCTGGATCAGGAAGAAGTGATTCTTCCCGGAGCTATCCACCTTCGTCAGGGAAGGAAGGGCATGGAGCGACTCGTAGGAATCACGGAAGAGGTTCATATAGGCAGGAGAGATGACATAGCGTG
>DFFH01000159.1 GCA_002368805.1 Mageeibacillus sp. UBA3781
ATCCGGATCAGGTTAGTGAATACTATCTCGGAGACACCTGCTACGAAGTCGAGCATGCCAAGGACCACCTTCTCCTGACAGCGCTCATGTGGGTGATCCTGATCATCATGGTCATCGTTCACATCGTAAGATCCATCCGTACACCTGAGTACTACGACGATTAATGAGGCTGTTTTTACACCTTTCTTCCGAACGGGATCTCATATCCCCAAGGTGCGATATCTTCAAATGTCTTCGCGACGGCAAGCACATCTTCGTCACGGAATTTCTTTCCGATGATCTGCATACCGACAGGAAGGCCTTCTTCCGTAAGTCCGGCAGGCACAGAGGCCGCAGGATTTCCGGTGAAGTTAGAAAAGAATGTCTCACAGAATCCGATCAGGGGTTCTATCTTTCTGCCGTTCATCTCGAGCGGTCCTCTAGTATTTCCGTCCTTCGCATTTAGGACCGGCGGACAGATCGTCACCGGCGACAGGATGATGTCATACGTATCAAAGATATCCTGCATCGCATCAAGCATCTCCGTGCGCAGTTCATTGAAGTAGCGGTAGTCCATCACGGTAGAGCGAAGTGCCAGTTCATTCCAGTAGATGAATTCTTCCGGCAGTTCCTCTCTGTGATCCTTCACCAGATCAAGTCCTTCTTTTTTCCACAGTTCCATATCGATCGCCGTGTCGATGCTGATACTTCTGCACCAGAGTTCGGCAAATTCATTCTGCGTATGCTGAAAAGAAAAGTGCACGGGCTCGATGCTTGCTCCGGCTGCTTCGAGTTTTCGGGCGGCATCTTTTACGATCGAGGCGACCTCCGGATCGACAGTAAAGACATCGAAGTCCGTGGTAAAAGCGATCTTCCAGTTGCGGATCGGTTTTTTCATGAGCTCGGTAAAATCACGCTTCCCGTGATCGAGACTGAGCGGGTCTCTGGGGTTATAGCGCGCCATGTAATTGAGCATGACCGCACTATCTTCGACGGTCCTCGTGATGGCGCCGTTAAAGCAATAAGGATGTGTCGCCGTCCATCCGTCCGGACGGCAGATACTCGGGATCGTTCCGACAGATGCCTTAAAACCGAAGCACCCGCACCAGGCCGACGGGATGCGGATCGATCCGCCGCCGTCCGACCCCTCTGAGATCGGGAGCATGCCGTCCGCGACCGCCGCAGCGGAGCCTCCGGAGGAACCTCCGGAATTATATCTCGTATCAAAAGGATTTCTCGTCGGACCGTAGAGGTAATTGTCGCAGGTGCCGCGCATCGCAAATGCCGGGGCATTGGTCTTTCCGACCGCGATTGCTCCGGCTTCTCTTGCCGCGATATAAAACATGGAGTCTTCCGGATCTATACGGATCAGGGACTTTACTCCGCCGTGGGAATTTGTCCAGCCTTTCTTCGAAGGAAGGAAGTCCTTAAGACCCACCGGAACGCCCGCCAGAGGACCCACTTCCTCATGACGCAAAAGTTTCTCCTCAAGTGCTTTTGCCTCGGAAAAAGCATCGTCGAATTTCGTATATGTGAATGCATTTAAGCTCGGATTTCTCTTCTCGATCCGCTCCTGGAAATACCGGATCACTTCTGTGGGCGTGATACGGCCGGACCGTACTTCTTTTCCGAGTTCTACACCTGAAAGTTTCTCCAGTTCCATAGAAAACTTCCTCTTCCTTGTCGGGAGATCAAGCCGCTGCTTCGGCTTTTGCCATCCGGTCGATATACTTCTGGCCGATCTTCTCTTTCTCCCAGCGCTTCGAGATACGGTATCCCATCGGGGAGAATACGGCTTCCAGAATAAGTTCCACGAGCATCGATGTGGTCGAGCAGATCAGCACCTGCGTCCAGTTCCATCCGAAGAAGACATGGGAGACCATCGCGGAGAATACGAAGTTATCGACCCACTGGGCGACGCCTGTGGAGATCAGGGAACGCTTGGCAAATCCGATGAAGTTTCCCTTGTCGGCGCGTCCGATCAATTGGTTGAGACCGGAGTTTACGAGTGTGGAAAGAAGCATCGCCGTTGCCGAACCGACTACGACATACCAGGAGCCGGCAAAAGTGCTGTCGATCCCGGAAGAAACGAGCTCGCCTGTAATGGCATCCGGAGCGGAGTAGTAGGCCGCCCAGGAACCCGGCGCCATCGACAGGAGCTTAAAGACCAGCACGCAGATCACATTGACGCCCATCGCGAGGATCGAGATCTTCGTCGCGGCTTTCGCACCGAAACGCTTGCAGATACAGTCCATACAAAGAAACGAGATCCAGGACAGCGCCAGACCGCAGTTGAGGCAGAAATACTCCGAGCGGTAGAGCTCCTTACTCGCCATAAGGTTCATGAATACAACAGATAGGATAAAGGTGACGGTGACCATCGCAGGGACACCGTGCAGAAGGGCTTTATAGTCCTCTTTTACACGAGACATCGCAGACATTATTATTTTCTCCTTTGGTTTTAATCTTTTACAAGCAGGATATCGGACCCGAACTGCTTGGCGGGATGAGTGTCACCGCATTGCCTATTATAGTATGGAAATACGAAAAATCAAGCGATCTCCCATACGACCGTCACTGTATCCGATACTTCGATATCATCTGGTTCGATATTTAGATCGTATGCCCCGGCAGCGGGAGCGATCTTCATGGACCGCTCGCACATGAGATTCATCGGACGGACATCCAGATCGATCTCTCCCCAGGAGTAGTTGATATTGCGGATCTCTTTTAAGGTAACACCGGCCGCATCGGCGAGGATCTTCGCCTTTTCTGCCGCATCTTTTACCGCATTTCCGAGAAGTTCATTCTTCGCCGCCTCCCGGTCTTTCACTGTATAGCTGATGCGGAATTCCGGGTGAAGATCACTTGCGGCCAGCGCAAAGAGAATCTGTCCCAGTCTTTCGTTATCGGAA
>DFFH01000028.1:0-33538 GCA_002368805.1 Mageeibacillus sp. UBA3781
CATCCTGGTTGTTGCTGTCATCCCATACCTTCTTCACGGTCGCCTCTGTTCTCTCCGTAGAGATGTCAAAGGTGTTCGTGATCGTGGTCGTTCCTGCATTCTCTGCATACGTTGCATTGTAGTTTGCAACTGCAGTTTCCTTCCACTCGTATGTGATCTTCTGTCCGTTATCATATACAGGCAGATTAGAAACATCCTGCGTCCATCTGTTTGCTGCATTCAGTGTGACGGTATCGATCTTTGCGTTATTCGCATAGAGTTCTACTGTAACAGAAGCCGGATAGTTTGCAGTAGCATTTGTCTTGTGCTCCCATACCTTCTTAACTGTCAGTGTAGTCTTCTCTGCTTCATGCTTGTTTGTGATCGTCGTCACATTTCCGCTTACGGAAGATGTTGCGGTGTAATCCGTTACTGCATCCTCTGCCCAGGTGTATGTATATGCACTATTGGATGCATCGTACTTCGGCAGATTATCCTTCGTAACTGTCCAGTTGTTTGCTTCGTTGAGCGTTACAGCTTCACCGAAGTTCGCTCCGTTCTGCTGCAGATGTACTGTGACAGAAGCAGGACGCTTGCCATCCTGGTTGTTGCTGTCATCCCAAACCTTCTTTACTGTAAGATCAATTGTCTCAGCAGATGCATACGCATTGTTGACACTAACCTCATTCTGCTCGCCCTTTACAATTGCTTTATTGGTATCACCGTCAATATCATCGAGACTGTAACCTGCCGCAGTATCTGCCGCATCGATTGTTTCCGTAACAGTATAGGTGACACCAGCCGGGATCTTGCTTAAGACAACAGATTCTCCTGCTTTCAGATGTGCCGTATACGTATCACTTGCTGTAGCGATCGGTGATGCGCCATCCACGGAATACTTGACCGGCATACTGAATGCGACTTCGATATCAAACACCTTATCCGTGTCTGCACCGGCGCCGGACAGATTCTTGGTTATCTTCAGGCTACCGTGATTAATATACTCATAAGTATTCGTGATCGTCACATTTGCAGAAGTGTTCTGGTCATTCAGAGCTATATTACCGCCCGCAGGAGAATATGTGGTTACAAGAGCAAATGCATTATTCGCCGCCACATTCTCATCCTTTTCAATTACCTGATAGTTTCCGGCATTCATTACCGGGATGTCGACGGAATTCGCATCTCCTGCTTTGATCGAGAAGTAATACGGTTTCTTACCATCCTCAAGTCTAACAGATGAACCATCTTTTGCGATGTAATATGTTCCGTCTGTTCTACTTGTGTCTTTGATCCAGAATTCATATGTCCAGTTATTGTACATATGATCGCCGGCTTCCTGCTTCGTCACTTTGATAGAATACTTAGTATATGTATTCGTAATAGTGATCTGACCGCCATGCTGCTTCAGATCAACAACGTTACTTCCTTCTTTGTTGCCAGCCTTGTAGGAGACCACATGAGAACTGCCGTGTACTGCCGCAGATTCCTCTTTTTCTGTGATCGTATACTCTCCTTCAGGAAGCACTATCGAATTAGAACCATTTGCCGGAACTGTCACTGTCGGGTTGTTGCCATCAGGTGCAGACGGGTCAAATGCGCCGGTTGTAGGATTATAGTACTTTCCTTCACTATTCTGGATATATACCTCAAAACTTGAAGGCGTAGCTACACCATTGTTTTGAACGATCTTCTGTAATTGCAGTGGACCGGTATGGATCTCACGGTAATTATTTGTTACTGTAAGCTGACCGTCGTTATCTTTCGTCGGCGAAGACCCGGTCACTTCATAGTCAGAGAAGGTTAGCGCGTTAGTGCTGGTTCCATTACCGTTAATCTCCGTGATCGTACACGGTCCTGCAGGAACATTAGGAATAACAACAGTCCATCCGTTGTTTCTTAGCTCTTCCCCCGTGATCTCATGTGTATAGCCGTTAGAACCGGATACGATCAATTTGATCGCATCAAGGCGTGCCTCTTCAAGATCATTTAAAACGCTTTGACTGCTGTTATTTTTCAACACAAATCTTTTTGTGACAGAAAGATTTTTCTTAATAGAGTTATATGAGTTTACTGTCTCCGCTTTCGTATCCGAGTCGGCGGCCCCGGTCGTTACTGTCGCGATAGCATCATAGAAATTAGATTGATCAGCACCATTAATTGAAATCCCGCTCAGCGTGTATCCGTTCAGAACCATGAATTTATTATAATCCATAAGTTCTTTTACTTGGTACTCTTGATTGGGATCAAGACCATATATAGTAACTGTCTCACCGGGTTTTACTTTAAAGATCTTCTTCTGGCCGTCGCTTCCAAGCGCACCAAATGAATCCGTAACATACTGATTAGTGCTTTGAACAAATACTACGAATTCAAACTCTTTCGAAGCCAGTTCTTCCGGAAGGTCAGAAACCGCACACGGCTTGCCGTCCAGTTCGATTTGCTTTTCAAGTGTTATTGAAGCTTTTCCGGTTACATTTACCTGCTCATAAGTATTTGTAACGGTTACTTCACCCTTGGAATCCGCAGAAAGAGTAATCTTTCCATCAGAAGTAATATCGCTCGGACCGGTTGTTATTTCTCCGGTAGTAACCTTCGCGGACATAGTTGTCCCTGTAAGGTTAAAGCCCTGGATATTTCCCTCATCCTCCACGATGGTGTATTCACCCGGAACAAGACCTTTGATCTTGATTCCTGTTCCATCAGCAGGAACCTGGAAATAGTGTTCAGCTCCGCCAAGAGAACCGTCATTCTGGACAAACTGGGATCCCTTCTTCACTGCGATTCTGTATGTCTTGCTTGCGTCCGGAGCATCTCCGCTGATCTCTTTCTTCAGCGTCAGCTCAGCTTCCTTCTTATTATATTTATTGAGGAAAGCGCCGAGCGAGAACTCCGCACCGGATGCCTGGATATTCGTATCACCATCATCCTCCGGCTGAGTCGGAGAAGTTTTTTCTGTAAAATACTTCTTTGTGTTTACTGTGTAGTGGATGATACCATCGATATTCTCGATCGATAATTCAATATCGATCTCACCTTTTGACAGTTCGATGTTAGGATCCGAAGGTGTTGTCGGATTCTCTTTGACAACAAAGTATCTCTTCTGGGGAATATTCGGGTCGATCGTCTTAACGTCTACAGTAATGTCCGGGAAAGTGATTTTACTAAAAGCATCTACACTGATAGACGGGCTGGAAACACCATCCTGTTTCGGAGTGGAATAATCAGATTCCGTCTCGGTAAAGGAGAATGTGTACTCGCCTTTCGAAAGCTTAACATTGGTCAGTTCTTCGATCTTACCCTGTGCATTTCTTGCATAGCTGGAGACAAATCCCTTACGTGCAGCAAAGTGCAGGACACTGGTATCCGTTGTATTTCCAAGATCCGATCTGTCATGATGGATGTAGTGGAATTCACCGGAAGACACGATCGTTCTGCCGGCAGATGCGATCCAGCCCGCGCTGGAACCGGTAACATCACCGGTGATGTTTGTCGGAACGAGGAAAAGACCGGCAGTCGTGTTGTACTTAACAGAAGAAGCATTTCTGATGTTCCAGATGATGCTCTTGGTCATGTATTTCTCTACATGGGCATTATGAAGAGAATCTTCGCCGCTACATGTAGTTGTTGAATCAAAAGAATAATTCGATTCTTTTCCTTCAACCTTTTTTTCTTTACCATTCGCCGCATCCATCGTAAAACTGTCATCTATAATCTCTACTCTATACTGGCAGAGTTCGAGCGGTCCGTTACCGAGCATATTGAAAACAACATTAGTGGAAGGATCCTTGATGATAAGGAGTCCGTCAGACTTCTGGATCGCTTTTTCCAGATTGGATCCACCCTCAACATTGATATAGATGGTTGCATCTTTATACTGGGGATCCGAAAGATCGATCGTCGCTCCGCTGTCACCACGCTTCGTTGCGATCGAATCGCCGTCAAAAGCACTCTTCGCAGCAAGAATGTCTGACTGCTTCACGATCTTCCCGATCATGGAATCTACGTTTTGCTTAAGGACGCTATAGTCGTAAGTTCTATAAAGAACATTCGCTTTGCAGGTATCATCGTAAACGAAATAGTCATCTTCGTGTGCCGACATATCATATGTGGTATCGATGACAAAGTCCATCTCGCCCATGGCATATGTCTGACCGAATCTTGCCTTTGATCCGTTCTCGACGGACGCGATGATAAACTGTGCAGGCTTACTTCCGGCCAGGTCGACATCGCAGTTATTTGCTGCCTGCGGATTGATAAACTTATTCGTGGCATAGGTCGTTTCCATGTGGCCCTTCTGATCGACCGTATCACTCAAGATACCGTAATCGATCGCACGACCTAAGATCGTACTGTAATTGATCAGACTCGCAGAGTCATAGTCCAGCAGATTCCCATCTGCATAAACAGTGGAAGAGCCGATCTTCAATCCGTTTCCGTCCTTTGACCTACGGATCGCTAAGGTGCCGACCACGAGTGATGTTGCGAGCACCAGACTCGAAAAACCTACAAATTTCTTGCTGCGGAAAAATTTTTTCATATGCATCCCCTTCTTTTTAATGTCCTAAACCAACGCTGTCAAAGCAATTCTGAAATCGTTTACATACAAGTTCTTATGTTAAGTATAAAGGGATTTTAAGAAAAAACAACCTGAAAAATCTACAAACCTTTGAAAAAACTATATTTTTAGAAAACTGAAACAGTTTATTAACAATATATTTTGTGTTTTCTTCATCTCGTAACAAAAAGAGACTGCCTTGTAACACAAGACAGTCTCTTCGTTCAATCAGTAAATAATTGACTTACGCTTTTGCTGCGTTAGCGGCCTTAGCCAGTCTGGACTTCTTTCTTGCTGCAGCATTCTTGTGGATGTATCCCTTTGCTGCTGCCTTATCCAGTGCAACCTGTGCGTCCTTAACGAGCTCAGCGGAATTATTATCAGAGGCGGCGATAGAAGCCGTTGCCTTCTTGACAATGGTGCGCATCTCGCTCTTCTTCATCTTATTCGCCAAGGTCTTCTTCTCAGCAACCTTCACGCGCTTACATGCGGACTTGATATTCGGCATTTCCTTCACCTCCATCAGTTATTATCTTCATTCAGACACCGAGACATTTTACCATGCTTATTTGAGCGGTGCAAGAGTTTTTTTGATTTTTCGGCAAATTTTCTCCCGTTGCCGAATTATTCGCCAAAATCGCCCTTCGTCGCTTCATAAAGACCGATACTGGTCGCGATCGGCAGATTCAGGCTGTCGATATTCTTTGTATGCTCGATACGTACGGGACATCCTACCTTGGCAAAAGATGCCGGAAGACCTGTCGCCTCATTTCCCATAATGAGAGAAAACGGCTTTTCGATCTTCGTCTCGTGAAGAAGCGTGCTTCCATCGAGCATAAACGGATAAAAGTGCCTGTTCCCGGCACCATCTGTCTTTTCATAGTCTTCCCAGCTGTCATAATATTTGAACTTCACACGGGACAGTGCGCCCATGGAGGCGCGGATGACCTTCGGGTCGAAGAAGTCCACACCCGGGCGGATGATCGCTATATTTGTCACGCCGAAACCTGTTGCCGAGCGGATGATCGTTCCCGCATTCCCCGAATTACCCGGGTTCACAAGAACCACATGGGAAGCCTCCCTGTCCAGCTCCGAATTATATTTTCTGATCATGGCGATCACGAAGCAATTCTCTTTCTGCGAAAGGATCTGGAACACCTTATCGTTCACATCGCAGGGAATATGGCGTTCCTTGCAGATCTTCAGGATCTTCTCTTTCGTTTCTGATTCGTAAAAAGCACTGTGCAGATATACCTGGCTTACCACCTCGGGGCGGATGTTGAGATACTCCATGCTCACCGTCGCTCCGAGACAGTATGTTATTATATCTTCCTTTTTATATCTTTTAACTGCCATCTTTATAACCGAATAACGCGGTCCGCCGTCAGCATACTCTGCAGAAGATCCGCCATGTCCTCACAAATGATCCTCGGATCCTCCGGGATCTTCCCGAGATAAAAGAGTGTCTCATTACATGCCTTGACAACGATCTCTCTGTCGAGAATATCCTTCCAGCACTGGAAACACTCACTTTCGGGGAGTATCAGTTTTACACCGTCATGGATCAGTATGATCTCATCCGGAACTGTTTTAGCCGTTTTCAGGCTCTTCAGGGAGTGAAGCATCAGATCCTTTCCATGCTCCTGCGAAATCTCGTCTCCTTTATTATCCCCGACGATCTCTCCTTCGATCACGAGAACGACGCGCTTCGGAGATCCTTCTTTATCCGTAAGTGCGATCTGCGGTACCACCTTTGTCGTATCGCCGGTAAAAAGCTTACCCATCTCCATTATTTGTCACCGTCCTTCGCGGAAGGAGCATCTGCCGATTCCCCGCCTAACATGGCGATCGCTCTCGGAACAGCATCCTTACTGTTCCCCCACGGCTTCTCTTTATTTCTGTAGTCAAATTTCAGCGTGAACCACTCGACATCCTTGATCAGCTCATCCAGCCCGCTGTTATGTGTCTTGGCCAGTGCCTCGACAAACTCCGATGCCTGGTTCTGGCTGAGTTCTTCGGCAGCGGCACGAAGGAGCATCGCCACATGCGGCAGGCAGTGATATGTCTTTGCCGCAAATGTCTCGCGGAAAGAAGCATCCTCGAAGTACAGCCACATGATAACTTCCATGTAACGCTTCATGGTGGTATTGATCTTATCGCAGATGATGCAGGATTCCAGTCTGGAATCGATCTTATCCGCCAGTGCAGTCAGGCGTTTCTTATACTCCGCATCTTTTCCGGAAAGAAGTGTGCGCTTGGACGGTGCAGCTTTCTCCCACAGCGGATCGGTGGACTTTTTCACGTCCTGGAGATGAGTATGGAGCATAAGACCCATACCGAGGCGGTTGATCTCACGGCCGAACATCTTGTTCAGATGATCTCCGCAGAATCCCTGCTCATTGGTAAGTACCCGGTTGTCCGGCTCCATCAGGGACGGTCCGAGATAGTAGTCCAGAGAATCCGCCTCCACTTTTGCCTTCAGCGCACAGAGCGGGCAGGCACAGGACGAGGAATAGGCATCATTTACCGGAATGGTATAGATCTTTTCAACTTTCATAAGAAAACCTCCCGAATATATCAGGCCGGATCTTCGTGGATCAGGCGCTTGGCGCGGACATCTACCGCGACCATATTGATCGAGGAATACTCCTCAATATATCTTCCCAGGCGCTGCTGCGCATTATAGAGCACCTCCTGGGCATTAAATCCGTAGTACAATTCGAGGTCAATGCTTAAGACGACACCGTACACGCGTTTTTCCGAATTGAATCCGACGACATCATGTACACCCGGGACCTTTCTAAGAATGATCCTTACAAGGTCTAGAAGTGCATCGTCCGAGATGGAATAGCTCCCCAAGCTCGAGAACGTCGGACGTACGACCGTTCTCTCCGTCTCCGGGACGACCGGCTGAAGTCCTCTTTCTCTATCCCACCTTCTACGCAGACGGTTGAGCGGGTCGGAAAAATATCCGGAGAATTCGTGCTTGATCTCCATACTCGGTACAGGGATCGTATGCATACCCTCACGAAGACGAGTGTTTTTCGCTGATGCGATCTCTTCTTCCGTACTGACATCCTCGATCCGGATCAGCATCGCCGGCTGATTGAGCCAGAGATTATTACATATCTTCTCGAGCATAGCATCGGAAGTACCGAGGATCATGAGAGTTGACGGCCGGTTCTCTGCCAGCGCTTTCCGCATGATAGAGGAACGGCTCGGATCTTCGAAAAGCGCCTGTCGCACGGACTCGAGCTTCGTAGCCGCTTTCTTTGCCGAGTTTCCGGCAACGATGCGGCTTCCGTTGATCAGAAGTCCGTCATCGATGATGTACTTGATATTATTCTGCTTTGCGACACGGATCGCGCGGGTGCTTTTGCCTGTGCCGGACGAACCGACAAAGGCAACTACCGCGATGGTGGAAAGGATCTCGCGCATCTGTTTCTCGTCATTTGCCGCGATCTCGATCTGGCGCTCAATACGTGCTGTAGCACGCGTCTCGACGTTCTTTTCAAGGCGTCGCAGGGTGGCCCGAAGCTCAGGTATAAACACTCCCCGGCGGGAAGCTCCCTGCCTCTCTTCCGGGTGTTCAGTCTGTTCCTTGCCTTTTTGCTTCGGCAGATCCATTCCTACTATACCTCTTAATTAATTATCCCAGTTGTTGAAAACTTCCTGTACGTCGTCGTTCTCATCAAACTTCTCGAGCATAGTCTCGAGTTTTGACGCGATCTCTTCGTCTTCGACCTTGGACCAGTTGAGCGGGACCGGGCCGAGTGTGGAGTCCACAAATGAATATCCCTTAGCTTCCAGGGCATCCTTCACTTCGTAGTATGCCGCCGGATCTGTGAGGATCTCGTAGTATCCGTCTTCCGCACTGAAATCCTCAGCGCCGCAGTCGAGTGCATCCATCATGACCTGCTCTTCATCCTCAAACTCTTCCGAGTCGATCATGATCGTTCCCTTGTCCTGGAACATGAAGGAAACACTTCCGGAAACGCCCATGTTTCCGTCGTACTTATCGAAGATATGACGGATATCCGCCGCTGTACGGTTTCTGTTGTTCGTCAGTGTTCTTACCATGATGGCGATTCCACCCGGGCCGTAACCTTCGTAAACGATCTCTTCATAATCATCGCCTTCACCGGCACCCGCCGCCTTTTTGATGGCACGGTTGATATTATCGTTCGGCATGTTTGCCGCTTTTGCCTTAGCAATAACATCTTTGAGCTTCGAGTTATTATCCGGATCCGGACCTCCTGCCTTAACAGCGACCATGATCTCCTTGGCAACCTTGGTAAACACGGCACCTTTTGCCGCATCGGATGCTTCTTTCTTTCTCTTAATGTTATTCCACTTGGAATGTCCGGACATAGGAAAACCTCCACCTTAGAAAAAATGTACACAGTATTATATCACTTGAAATGCGCAATATGCAAAAAATCCGACCGCCGCTCCGCTGGCCAGAACGATGCCGAGATATTTCACGTTCTTTCCGTTACCGATCATGATCCTTCCGATCAAGTACACGGTCGATGCGACTGCAGCCGGAATAATGCCGATGCAGGCACCAAGCAGGATCGCAAAAACGTCCGATGTTCTAACGGCTCTGTACTTGCTGTCGTGGAAATACTTGCTGAGTTCCTTGGGACGATTTGCCAGAAGCACTGCCAGAACAACAGCTGCAAAAGCAATAGCCGCTCCCACCAGGATCTCCACTCCCCACGAAGCCAGCTTGTCACCAAGATCCCCGGAAGTTGCATCATTCGTAGCCACACCGAGGATACGGGCGATGAGCTGTACTGCAAAATCGATGCCGAGTGCTACCGACATCCGGTACATGGAAGAACCGGTATCATGCTGGATCATCATCTCCACGATCACGACATTGATCATGATAAAGAGTGCGCACAGCTCAATAAACGGGAAAATGTTCGCCATCGGATCGACAGCCATGGGATCCAGGAACATGGAAAGATGTGTCGCCGCCATCAGCATATACATCAGTGCGGTCAGGCTCTCGATCTTGATATATCTCGAGGAGATCGGAGTTTTACAGTACCGGCATTTGCCGCCCAGGAAAAGCCAGCTGAAGATAGGTACCAGATCCAGCGCGCCCAGTTCGTGGCCGCAGGTCATGCACATCGAGTGTCCTTTCACGACGGTCCGGTGTTCCGGAATACGATAAATACAAACATTTGTAAAACTGCCTATTACAGCTCCGAACATCCCGGCAAGAACGATGTTCATTACAGCCAAAACCACATCAGGACTCATAAAAACACACTCCTATTTCTTTCCCTATAACAATAATATAAATGCATAATCTTTGCAATTTCGACTTTCGAAATCATTGTTTTTCTGTCAAACTTTTTTGCATTTTTTTGGATAAAACAGCCAATTTATGTTGCAAAATCACCATTTTCCATGTATATTTATTTGAGAAAAAGACGATGGTTTTGCACTGGGTCGAAATGGGAAAGGGTTACAAGATGATAACAGTTTCGCTTGAGGAACAAGCGAAATTGTAATTTTTTGTTTATCTCAGAGACTATACAACCCATAGCGGTTGGGTGTAAATTACTATTATCGACATATACTTCGCGGGAGGTATATCTGATCCCGCAAAAATACTGAACGTGCATCAATTTGGGAGGGTATGATGAAACGATTAGGTGATATTCTTATCGACAGCGGTTTTCTGTCTCAGGCAGAGCTTCAGGAGGCGCTGGAGGCACAGCGTGCCGACACTAATAAAAAACGTCTTGGTGAGATCATCGTAGAAAAAGGACTGTTGACCGAGCTTGATATTCTTCGAGCTATTTCCAGCCAGTACGATCTCCCGATCATTGATCTTCAGCAGGTAGATATCGATCAGGAAGCAACAAAGGTAGTTACCGAGCAGTATTGCGAGGAAAACCTGATCATTCCTGTTGCATTCGATGGACCCGAAGACGATAAGAAACTTGTCGTTGCGATCTACGACCCGCTCAATATTCTCGTAACTGATGACCTTCGTTTCCGTACCGGAAAAGACATCGTTACCCTTCTTGCTCCGAAGCAGCAGATCCTTTCCGCTATCAAGATGAACTATGGTAAAGAAGTTGCCAAGCAGGCAGCTGATGACCTTGCTTCCGACCTTGATATCGACGATATGAAGAAACTCGGAGACGAGATCACTGATGAAGTAAATAACGCTCCGGTAGTTAAGCTCGTTAACTCCATTATCGAGTTTGCTATCCGTGCGAATTCCTCAGATATTCACATCGAACCGATGGAAGATCGTGTTCGAGTCCGTATCCGTATCGATGGTGTTCTCCAGGAGATCATGAGTAACCCTGCTGCTGCGAAAGACGCCATCATCACCCGTATTAAGATCCTTTCCGGCATGAACATCGCCGAGAAGCGTATTCCTCAGGATGGTCGTGTTCAGACAGTTATCAACGGCAAGCCGGTCGACATGCGTGTATCTGTCCTCCCAACTGTACACGGTGAGAAAACCGTTATCCGTATCCTGGCTAAGAACGACGCCAACCTGAACCGAAAGTATCTTGGTATCAGTGACCACAACAACGAGATGATCGACAAGATCGTCAAAGTTCCTCAGGGCGTATGTCTTATCTCCGGTCCTACCGGTTCCGGTAAAACAACCACGCTCTACACTCTCTTATCAGAGAAAAACACTCCGGAAACAAACATCGTTACCGTTGAGGACCCGGTAGAAATCCAGATCCCGGGACTTAATCAGGTACAGGTTAACGCAAAAGCCGGTATGACATTCGCCAGCGGCCTCCGTTCTATTCTCCGTCAGGACCCGGATATCATCCTCGTCGGTGAGATCCGTGACGGTGAGACTGCCGAGATCGCAATGCGAGCCGCTATCACCGGTCACTTGGTTTTCAGTACGATCCATACCAATGACGCCGTATCCTCTATCAACCGTTTGATCGATATGGGTATTGAGCCGTTCATGGTTTCCACCGCTCTTATCGGAGTTGTTGCACAGCGTCTCGTACGCCGTATCTGCACCAACTGCCGTGAAGAATACACACCGGGTCCGGATGAAGTCGAGCTTCTCAAGCTTAAGCCGGGACAGAAGCTCTACCGTGGCGCCGGTTGTTCCGAGTGTAATGAAAAAGGCTATAAAGGCCGTATTGCTATCCATGAGGTCGTAATCATGACCAAAGCCATGAGAGCTCTGCTCGAGCGCCGCGCCAGTGAAGACGAGATGCGCGCACTTGCAGTCTCCGAAGGTACATTGATGCTTGCAGACTCAGCCGCACAGTTAGTTTTAGAGGGTATTACTACTGTGCAGGAGATGAGTAAAGTAACATATTCCATTGACGGTTAAGGAGGAAAGAAAGTGGAAGAATTTACATTAAGTATGGATGCCATTCTCACAGAGGCTGTTCGCCGCCAGGCGTCCGATACGCATATCACCGTCGGTCTGCCGCCGATGATCCGCGTACATGGTGAACTCATGCCCCTCAATTCCAACATCCTCACACAGAGTGATACCGAGTATCTGTGTAAGTCCATGTTGGATAAGTCGAGACAGCAGTACCTCAACGAGCGTGGTGAGATCGACTTCTCATACGTTGTTAAGGATTACAGCCGTTTCCGTTGCAACGTATTCAAGCAGCGCGGAAGTTACACACTGGCTGCTCGTACTATTACAACGGAGATCCCTTCCTGCGAGCGTCTTGGTCTTCCTGAGCTTTTCAAGGACCTGGCTCTCAAACCGCGTGGATTGATCCTTGTTACCGGTCCTACGGGTTCCGGTAAATCAACGACACTGGCTGCCATGGTTGGTCATATCAACCAGAACCGCCGCTGTCACGTACTTACGCTGGAGGAGCCGATCGAGTACCTGCACCGTCACGGTGAGTCTATGATCAACCAGCGTGAAGTTCACGAAGATACTCTTTCGTTTGCAAACGCTCTCCGTGCTGCCCTCCGTGAAGACCCGGATGTTATCATGGTCGGTGAGATGCGTGACCTCGATACGATCAGTACCGCGATCACCGCTTCCGAAACCGGTCACCTTGTTATGTCCACGCTTCATACCAGTGGTGCTGCGGACACGATCAACCGTATTATCGACGTATTCCCTCCGCATCAGCAAGATCAGATCCGTGTCCAGCTCGGTACTGTTCTGGTTGCTGTTATTTCTCAGACACTCCTTCCGCGTGCTGATGGCGCCGGACGTGTCGCTGCATTTGAGATCCTGATCGCGAATGACGCTGTTAGAAACCTCATTCGTGAAGGAAAGACCTATCAGATCGACAATACGATCGCTACCAACCTCAAGCTCGGTATGTGTTCTCTCGACTACTACCTTGCAGAGCTCACAAAGAAAGGTCTTATTACCCGCGAAACAGCGATTTCCCGCTGTAAGGATCCGGACGAGTATCGTCGTTATCTGGCAGCTGCCGGTACAGCGAACTCCGTTTCAAGTGGTCTTTTTAGTTCTCTTGAATACTGATAAAAAAGAAAGAAGGAGGTTTGCTTCATGCCAAATTTCAAATATGAAGTAGTTGATGCAGCGGGTCGCTCCAGCAAAGGCGTTATTGAAGCCGCTACTATAGCAGATGCTTCAAAGATGCTCCGTGCGGACGGTCGTTTCATTGCTTCACTTGAGCAAGACACTGGCGCCAGTATCCTTAACATGAATGTCGGAAGTCCGAAGTTAAAGACTAAGGACCTCATGATCATTACCCGTCAGCTTTCTTCTCTTTTGAGCGCCGGTATCACGGTTATCCGTTCTCTGGATATGCTCTATCAGCAGCTGGAAAGTAAGAAAGCAAAGACAGTTATCGGTTCTGTTTATGAATCCATTCAGGCTGGTAAAACATTGTCTGAAGCTTTTCGTGAACAATCCAAAGCTTTGCCTACGATCATGGTATCCATGATTTCCGCAGGTGAAGAATCCGGTCGTCTGGACGAAGTTATGAGTCGTCTGGCTGCGCACTTTGAAAAAGAACAGAAACTGAAAAATAAAGTAGGTGCTGCTCTTGTTTACCCGATCATCCTTGCGGTTGTTACTTTCGGTATCACCGTCGGATTGATGACCCTCGTTGTTCCGAGATTCGCCGTAACTCTTAACGAGTTGGGCGGTGACCTGCCGGGTCTTACGAAAGCCGTAATGGCCTTCTCCGACAGTATCATCGATTTCTGGTATCTGTATATCGGTGCGATACTTGCGATCGTCGTTGGATTCCGTATCTGGAAACACTCCGAAAAAGGATCCATGGCATGGTCTCGTTTCCTGCTCCGTATGCCAATCGTAGGTAAGTCCCAGAAGGCTACTGCTGCAGCACGATTCACCAGAACAATGTCCACCCTTCTCCGAAGCGGTATCAGCGTTCTGGATTCCATGGAGATTACCAGCCATACTCTTGGAAACAAGTATCTGGAAGCTCAGCTTTATGATTCCAGAAACGAGATCCGTAAAGGATCTTCCGTTTCCAGATCTATTCGTGGAATCAAGGAGTTCCCTCCAATGATTTACGCTATGACAGCTATCGGTGAAGAATCCGGTACTTTGGACAGCATCCTGGACAAGGCTGCGGACTTCTTCGAAGATGAGGCTGATGCAGCTACAGCTAAGATGACAGCTGCTATGGAGCCGATCATGATCGTAATCATGGCGTTTGTTGTTCTTCTCATCGTAGGTGCCTGCGGTCTGCCGGTACTCACAATGACCAAGAACATTATGTGATGATAACTCGAAAGGAGATTAATTATGGCTTTTGGAACTGGAACCAGCAGAGAGATATCTATTGACGTCTCCAGCTCAAACATGAAAATGGTACTCGGCGGATACAACCGCAAGACCGGTGTCGTATCGGTCGAAAAGTTCGGTCTTATCCCGCTCGAGTCCGACACAATCGCAGACGGCGTTATCGCAGACCAGTTTGGTGTGGTAATGGCGTTGAAGAACGCGCTTGCAAAGAGCAACATTCAGGACAAGCGTGCAATTTTAACAGTTGAGGGTAGTTATCTTCACACAAGAGATCTTGAGCTCCCGGCTGTAAAAGGCGATCAGCTTCGCGATATGGTTCGCTACGAGATCTTAGGTCAGGGCACCAACAATCGTGACATGATCGTGGAATACATTATTTATGATAAGGTACTCGACGAAGAGACAAAGCAGCAGAAGTACAAGGTTCGTGCTACCGCGATCCCGAAGGATGTTGCCAATGACTTCCGTGAACTTATGAAGACCAGTCAGCTTGTACCGGTTGCTCTCGATGTAAACCCGAACGCAATCAGAAAGCTCTTCAAATCCGGAACGATCAACGGAACAACAAACATCAACTCAAACACTCTGCTTCTCATCGAGCTTTCTTCGAAGACAACAAACATTACTGTTCTCGATAAGGGTTTCCCGGTACTTACACGTCGTCTCCAGTTCGGTCACTCCAATGTCCGTCAGGTTGCAGAGACTGTTAAGAAAGTTCAGGGCAATTCCGCGAACAAGTCTTCCATCCTTACCCGCCGTCTGCAGGTCGTAAAGGGTGAAGGCATCTCCACAGTAGATGTTGCCGACATCGATGTATGGCACGAGACCGTTAAGGATGAGCCTTCTCTGAATAGTGCTGTATCGGCTTACTTCAAGAGCCTTACAGATGCTATCTCCAGAACCGCTCAGTTCTCTATCTCGAAATATCATCTTGATGCTATCAGCACATGCTTCCTTTATGGTTCCGGTGCAAGATACAGAAAGATGGACAAAGAACTGGCTCGCCAGTTAGGCACACAGGTTGAGATCCTTGGTTCTCTGAATACAGTTCAGGGTCCGAAGGACTTCCAGCTTAGTGATTACGTGAATGCGTGCGGCGCACTCATTCGTGAAAACTGAAAGGAGGCGAGTTTATGAGTTTTGCAAAATCAAAAAATGACTTTTCCAAAAAGGACATGAACTTCTTTTCAGAGTTCAGTTCTTCTACAGCTCAGCAAATGTCGTCGGCATTTCCATTTTTCCTTCTTGCCACAGTTGTAATTCTGGCTTTCACCTTGATCGTATGGATCGTATGCGGTATCCAGATCATGAATAAGCAGAATAAGATCAACGATCTTAAGAAGGAAATGAATTCCGCAGAGTATCAGCAGAAACTTTCTGATAAGGATAAGACTCAGGCTGAAGTTGAAGATCTTCGTAACATCTACTATCAGCTTTCTTCTCTTGACAACAAAGTCTCTACTAAGACTGTCGCTGATACCGTTACATTAAAGGCAATCGCAGATTCTATGCCGAATGATACAATTCTCACAGTTTATCATGAAGTAGATGGTGTCATTGAGCTTCAGGGTCAGACGCTCAATCGTGATTCTGCTCTGAATTATCTGCACAATCTTGAGAATAAGGGGCTTTTCAGTTCTATCGAAGATAAGATCGAACCTATTGATCCTATTGAACTCGGATATAACAAGAATAACCTTATGTACGGTCAGATGTCTTATGTTTTCCGTTTCCTCTGCACTCGCACAGGATTCGTTAACCTGACATATTCTTCCTTCATTGATGGAAACACACCGGTACCGCTCGAGCAGCTTAACAGCGAAGCTAAGGCTCCGGGATCTGCATACTCTCTGACAGACGTCAAAGAAAAGACTGTTGATGGTGTTAAGTACACTCTCACAAACGTTAAGATCAATGGTACAGCTGTTACACCTGCTGTTCTTGCTGAGATTCAGCAGAATAACGAGATCTCCGGTAAAATGTCTAGCAATATAAATATTGAATTGCTCTATACTGCAAAGAAGGAAGGTGAGTCTTGATGAAAAATTCTGGCGGTAAAGATACATTCTTACTGTTTATAGTTCTTCTTCTTGCTCTCGGCGCAGTTTGCTGGCTGTGCGTAATTCAGAAGAATTTCGATAAATTAGGTGACGTAAAAGATGAACTCCGTACGGTTCAGCAGGAAAAAGCACAGAAAGATGCTATTATTGAGCAGGCTAAAGCTCTCGACAAAGAGCGTGAATCTCTCAGAAATTCTATTATCGAAGTTGAGAAAAAATATCTGCCTGATCTGGTCACCAGTGCTATTCAGAGAAAGCTCTACAAGCACTTTGAGGATGCCAATATTCCGTTTATTGTTGAGATCAGCAATACTCCTCTCAACTACGATGTTGTTACCATGACAGACGGTAAGGTCAGCCCTAACAGAATTAAGAGTTCACGTTATAAGATTTCAGTATCCGGTACTGACGGATGGCTTCTGACACATGACGAAAAAGAGTCAAAGAATATTCCTTTCACTGTTTTCTCTTCTCAGCTTGCTTTGAATTCTCAGGATCCGAAGGCTCCGAACCCGATCGCTCAGAAATATGGTTTCAACAATGCGAATGATATTCAGTCTGACACATATGTTAGCTTCAAAGAATTCGTTACTGCTCTTGAGGCAATTGAAGCTGATGCTAAGGATTACGTAAAGATTTCTGAAATCAATATCGAAGATTCAAAGCAGGGTTTCTGCACATTCTCTGCATCTGTTGATGTTTATGCTTTCGAGCTGGTCGATCGTCTCTCCCCTGCAGATACTAATATGGATTACATGACATGGGTCGGCGCTAGTGACATCAAGACCGGCGGACTCGTTGGTTTCCCGAGCTATTTCGTAGTTGCTCAGTCTGATAAGTATGGTAATCTTGTTCCTGAAGATTCTCCGCTCTATAACAAGTACATTTCCTTCATTTCATACGACTTCTCTGTCAACCGTCCGTTTGCAGCATGGAGCCACTGGGGTTATGAATGGAACAACCTGGAGCAGACACTCAAAGATTCCAACAAACTGCCTCCGTATCTTGCAGAGATCCTTATCCTTTACAAGCTCGGTATGATCGATACATCGACATACAATTCTCTCTATAGTGCATATGTACAGGAGAACGGCGGAGTTCCTTCTGCTAACGCTAACTCGCAGCCTCAGGATCTGCCTGCTGATAATCAGCAGGGTGAGCCGAACAGCTAATCCGGATAAATAAAAGATCCAACCTACAAGAGGGACCATCAAATTGATGGTCCCTCTTCACATTTCTTCACAATTGGGCCGAGTCAAAACATTTTATCGTTATCAACAGGCCCGCCAGGTATCCTCTGGACTTATAATGCACCGGGAAGCCTAAATATCAGGCATTTCATTGATTGTGCAGCATGTGTTATAATGTAAAAAACTTATTAAAGCAGGTGTGTTAAATCGAACGATTTTGGACGTTTGAGAGGTAATTGGAAAAATTTTTCACAGAAATGTGAAGAAATTTCAAAATTGCTATTGCATTTTCAAAATGACCTGTTATAATGTAATTACAAACTCAAAAAACATTTTAGGAGGAACTTATTATGAAGAAGATTCAGAAGAACAGAAAAGGTTTTACACTCGTTGAAATGGTACTCGTTATCGCTATCATCGTTATCCTGGCAGCAGTAGTATTCTTCTCCGTTGCATCTTACATCAACAAGGCTAAGTCTGCTACATCTTCCATCAAAAAGCACAACGATGCTATCAACACAGTAACACATGAGATCGATGCTATTCTTTCTTAATAGCTGATTGATGAGTTAAAACTTAATCATTGGGGGGGGCTTTGAGCCCCCTCTTTTTTTACTTTTTGTTAACAATTAGCTATTTGCATATCACAGGCCTTGTGATATAATTAAATCGGTTATACTTGGAGGAAATTATGAGCAGAATCTATAAGACGAAGCATGGCTTCACTCTCGTAGAGATGGTGTTAGTTATTGCTATTGTTATTATCTTAGCTGCGGTTGTTACCATTTCCATTGCAGGTTATGTTTCCAAGGGTAAAGATGCTTCTTCGAGCCTCGCGAGTGAACGCGTGCAATTCCGGTCTGATAATGCAGCGAAAAATAGTGCATTCGTCGCTATTGGTTATTAAGGAGGAATAGAAGATGTTTCGTTATACGAAATCGTCCAAGCGCGGTTTTACACTGCTTGAGACAATGTTAGCGGTTGCTCTTTTACTCATTGTTACTCTCATCTCTTACGAAGGTTTTATGACTACACTCAACTATGCTGGTGATACAGCTTTAGCTGATCGTGTAAGTAACGTAAATGCCGGTAATTGCTATAAAACAATGGGTCAGGCAACTTCTTCCCTACATGGTGGTACCGCGAGCAAGGCTCTTATGATCAAGGGCCCTGGCTACACTGGTGTAATTCAGGTTCATGAATTTGAAGAAAGTGGCGGATTCTCAGTCTTCTCTTCCGGATCAGCTTATACCGATGATTCGAACTTCTCTGCAACAACAGACCGTCATGGTTTCGTTTATATTGCTAGAGCTTGTACTCAGTCTGGACACGGTATATTGGGATTCTACGAGGAAACAGACGCCAGCGGCAATAAGGTCTATGTAGCTAAATGTACTGAGCCTGGTTGCACATATTCAGCTAAATTTTCTTAAGGAGGTGTAGATTATGATTCGTGTACAAAAAAACAAAAAGAATCGTAAAGTCGGTTTCACGCTCCTTGAGATGGTACTTGTTATTGCAATCATGATGATGATGTCGTTCTATCTCTACTCGACATTCAGAACAGTCAATTACAGCCATTTGAAAGTCGCTGTTGTAAATGATATGCATGACTACGCATCGCTCACTTTAAAAGCAATCGAGAATAATCTCTGTAATGCTACGAGCATTGGTGATGGCACCGATATCAAACTTAGTGATGGAGGCGATTATGTCCTTATTAATGATGCGAATGCTCTGCCTGGTTTTACACAGTATCACACAGGTAATGGCTCGGCTAAATGGGGCTTAACTCTTAAGATCACCACTCATCCGGAAAGCAAAACTGTACATGTAGTTCTTGAGCTTACGGATAGAGCATATCCGTCTTCCGGAATCGCATATACAGATGAAGTAACAGTTTACTGTCCTTCATGCCAGGCCGGCAATATGGCAGCTCTTTCAAATGCTGACAGCTGCAGCTTCTCAAACGATCCGATTACAACGTAATCAATTATTAAACACAAACACAAACTCAAACTCAAGGAAAGCGGCATCAATACGATGCCGCTTTTCATTTTGTTATGTTCTTAGATGATCTCCATATCATAATACATTGTCTTTTGAGTTTTGCGTTTATTTACGCATATAACCTTCTTCACTCTTTGCGTATGTCCTTACCCTTTCTTTTCACTCTTTCGCGTATATGGATGCTTCTCGCGCGAATTAGGGCTATTGTCTATTATGGAATCATCACAACATGATAATGATCTGTTCTTTTTATGTTCCCATATGAATATGCTCATTCACTGAGTATATATCACGTCTCCTGAGCGATTTATATATTCCGATCTATATTCCCCTTCATCAATTATATAGTGATCGATCCTGACACGCGATATTTATCGTCTTAGATTTGCGTTTGGCGGTCATCAGAACTACAGATGGAAATAAAAAAAATCATTCTCTTTATTGAGAATGATTTCTCTTTTTAGGTAAATAATTTGGGGGGCTCTTTCGAGCCCCCCTCCTCATACAATTCTTTCTCAGATACTGATCTTAATGATCAATAGTGATAATCGTAGATCTCTGCCTTGTAGCAACTTGTTAACGGCTTCGGAGTAGAGTTTCCTTCACCAAGCTTCGGGCAGTGAGCCATCTTAAGGTTATCAGAGTTACCTGTATCAACATTGACAGCCTCAAAACGTCCGTAGAAATGTACGTTATCCTTTAATGTTACTTTACTTGCATCAGCGCCTGTACCGGCAAGAGAAATATATGCATCTACAACCTGTGCACGGCTTGCTTCGAAAGTATTCTTACCAAGACCAATTACAATTGCTGCCGGTTCTTCACCGGAAACCGCATTGATATTATCTGCACCATGCGGAGAACCCCAGTTATTATTTGATCTGTTATCTACAGAGATGATTCCCTGTACATAAGGCATTCCAGCAAGAGAGCTCCAGAATTCAGGCTGCTGATCGAACTTAACATCTACACCATAGCCAAGAACAATGGTAAGCTTGTGAGATGTAGAGTTAGATACTTTAATGCAGAAAGATTTAAAAGTACTATCTCCAGCAATGTAGAGAGATGCATCACCCTTAGATAGGTCGATCTCAAGGCGACCATGGTCATAAATGCCACCCTCTAATTTGTATGCCTTACCGCCATCTTTCTGAATGAGTCCACCATGTTCAGTGATAGCTTCACCATTGGCGTAAGATCCGTAAAGAGACTGCTGCTCAGCAGCCGTCGGGATCTTTCTTGATGCAGCATTCAAAAGTCCTTCATCAGCAATATAAAAAGCTGCTTTCTGCTTCAGTTTGGTATAAATCGGTCTGTCTGCTTCAGGAGTTTCATCCATGTTGTTATATACATGGTTTGTAGATGTACTTACAACAGAGACGTTACCACCATCTTTCAGGATCTCGTTACCGCCATCCCACTGATTGAGTCTCTCGACATTACTGCCGGAACCAACGACCCAGTACTTTGTACCGGCATTGTTGCCACTCATCGTCCACTCGGTAACACTCAAATTGGTCTTATAGAAATAAGCACCATCTGCCTTCAGGTTCATGTGAAGGTTACTGGCTGTACCAGCAGTGATAGAAGCACCTGAAGCATTCTTAAAGAAGTTCATATTGCCGGTATATCCGTCATAATTCACGCCCAGGAAATAGAAGTTACCTTCATTAGGAGCGATGGTAATACCGTTACCAGGAGACGGGAGCGATGCACCAGCATTCGGACCGTAGAAAATAACGTCATTGTGGTAAATCGTACCAGCACCACCTTTTACAGTACCAGTGATAACCGTCGGGTTGTGGATGTAAGAACCGGATCCGGAAGCAAGTTCAACGTTACCATGGAATACCGTATAGGACTCGGTACCGTTTACTTCAAGCTTCGGAATATCGTTGTAAGAACCTTCTTCACCACAAGTTACCATGTTCTCGCAAATGTTCGGAACAGGGGCCGGCGGATAATACTTCAGATGAACGTGAAGCTTCTCTGCCTTGTCATTATCTCCTGTAACAACGATCTTTGTTACGAACTCGAGGTCGATGTCCTGGGATCCGCCACCGGCAGGCTTTACGTACATGTATGTCTGGTTGCCGGATACGCCAGCCAGACCAGGTGCGATGTCCTTACCGTTATTAGCGGCAGCGCCGGCCTTAACGGATGTCTTACTTGCACCGGTGATCTCATAAGGTTCGTCCGGGTTATTGGACATCTGCTTAATCTGATCGTCCGTAATTTCCTGGGATTCAATGGCATCAACAACTGCCTCAGCCGCACAGGTGAGAGTCAGTCTCTCCTGGCTGCGCTCCGTATCTACATAGTAGCGGGAACGGCTGGAAAGCGTGATCGTCATTGCAGATGAAATGAGGATAAGTGAAACTGCAAAGATCATCAGAACGATGACGAGCATGCCGCCTCGTTTGTTGTTTCTCTGATGACACTTACCTAATTGTAACAACTTCATCTCGGTTGCCTCCAATTTTCTGTCTCAAATTTTGATTCAATTCTTCTAAGTTACATTTTTTGGTTATACTTAATTATCATTATATTTAGATAAATGCAAAAAGAAAGCCTTTCTGCTGGCAAGTTCACAATTTGTCACATTCTTTGTCATATTCGCTGGCAATTTCTTCTTTACCCTCTTTTTTCTCCTGCCATTTCTCACGAACATATCGAGCAGCATTTCCATTTACAAAGCGAAGCTGTCCCGCTCCGTAGAATTCCTGCTTCGGTGTTCTCTTGATCCGGATCCTTCCGGAAAGAGCACCGTGTGTCGGACACTGCCATAAAGAAAGGAAACTGTGTCCTGAGGAAAACCAGCTGATCTCCTCGAAAAGATCCGACTCACATATCGGGCAGAGCATCTTCTCTTCCAGTGCTTTTGCAGAAGCAGCTTTCTCGGAAGAAAAAACTTCGCTCTTCCATTTCTTCTGTGTGGTCAGATTCGGATTGGAGATATATGTGCGAAGATTCGGGAAAGTCTGCTCCGTCTCCGTTCCCTTCGCCCGTATCGCGAAATAATCGATCAGCGACTCTTTCAGGATCCGCGCCTCATACCAGGCATCCCTCTCGGCACTATGGAAATCATCCGTCTGCGGAATGCGGTAGAAATCAACAGCATATGCGACAGATCTCTGCTGGGACGTATTCTCGGCCACTCTTCCGAAAAGCGGCTGAATGTCCAGAAAACGATCATTGATCTCCGGAGAGAAACCGTGGATCTTGAGGTTGGAACGCAGGATCGAAATATCCGAGTCACCCCAGGCACACAGAACATAATCCTCACCGCACCATTCCATAAAGTTTCGGATCGCATCCGGAAACGGCATTCCGCTCTTTAAGTCATCCGTACTTTTGTTGATGACCTTGGAAACCTGCTTATTCATGATACGGTAATACACCGGCCGGATCGTCACGGAGAACGGACGGGACAGCTGGTACTCATTCTCGGAAAGCATCGTCACCTTGACCGCGCCGATGTCGATGATCTCTCCGGGGAGGATCTTGGGATCGATCGGCGAGGGAATATACGGGATCGGCTGATTCCATTCCATATCGAAAACAACAAATGTCATCGGAAAAAGATTTTCAGTCATCATGGCTCATTCTCCTTTTCCACGGCAATTGGTTCTTCGCTTGAAGTTTCTTTTTTCTTCTTATCTTTTTTCGGCAGAATAAAGCTGACCGAAAGGAATACCATCAGAATAGCGGATCCGGCTGTGGCAAAAACACCTGTCCGGAATCCGTCCGGAGTGTACCGGAGCGTGATCTCATGGGACCCCGGCGGAATATGGATGCCGAGGAATGCCTTGTACGCGGCAAAAGTCTTTGTCTTCTGCCCGTCGATCGCCGCTGTCCAGCCGTCGTCTGCCGGGATGGACCATACGACGTGGCCGGATGATTTTGCATCGATCGTGCCCTTGGCATACCCGTCTGAAAGCTCAGAGACTTTCCATCCGGATTCTCTCGTAACAGTCTGGTACCAGTCGATCTTTTCACGGTCCACAGATACGGCATAGACTCCGAAGGATGCTTTTTCCGGATTGGAAATAGTGATCTCGATATGGAGTCTCCGGTCACGTGAATTCTTCATGTCAAGGCTGAGGCATGTGCCCGATGCCGAATTGAAACTGTTCTGGAAGCGAAGATTTCCATCGATATCCAGAAGCTTGACCTCGATCGATGTCTTCTGTTGGCAATTGCAATATAAATATATAGGTATATTAGGATCCGAAATAAAGTCCTCGGACTCGAGAACGAGCTTCGCCCTCTCTCCGGTCTTTGTCACGCGGAAAGAACCATCCTCTTCCTGCTTGATATTCGTCATTTCAGCAACTTCCATCTTCATCTCGGTAAAAGGCTTTACCGAAGCAAGCTGGCTGGCAAGATTATTCTGGACAACAAAGGGCGAATCATCGACAAACAGATCTTCATTTATATTCTCTGTCGTCACGAAGAATCCGTTGGTGGCGATCGCCGACAATTCCTGCTTCTCCTCCGGAGAGAATCTTCTGGAATCGATCTTACGCTGCTGGAAAAATGTATCCGTGATCAGTGTTCCGCCGGAAAGAAAGATGTTCTTTCCGTCCGGGCAGCTGTTGATACCGAGTTTGCGCAGGACCTCGGAATAGCGCTCCGATGTCATGAATGATTCAGAGTTCAGAGATGGAACACCGTAAAGAAGTCCATAGTTATTCCAATCGGGTTCTTCGATAAAGAATCGTGTTCCCTTAGGAGAGCCCTCTTTCTTTTCCAAGGCAAAGGTCTTCTCTTCTTCATCCGGCTTCTCATAAAGGATGATCTTATCCAGTTTATACGCTCTCTTTGCGGGGCCTCTGACTTCTCCGGGATCGATGGTAAAGCCGTCCACTGTAGTTTTCGATATGCCGGAATCAGAATACTCATAGGTGCGGTGATAGTACTTTTCCTTGATCGGCCGATAAAAAGCAAGACCTGCTTCAAGCACCATCGCGGCAGCAAGGAAACTCATCCACATCATTTTATCGTGTTTCGGTTCCTCATGGATCTTAAGAGTCATCGCAAAGTAAAAGATCAGAAGACCGATCGCCATATAGGAGGTGTAGGAAGCATAGGAGTCCGTCTTCGAGATCGTCGCGCGGAAAGCCATAAATGCGATAGCAGCAGCGGCAGCAAACCAAAGATGACTCCGGTTTTCCAGAAAATCACCCGTGGACAGGATCCTTCCGGCCATATACATCAGAAGGAACGTAAAAAGGATCGCCTGCGGATACTGTCCGGTGATCGGGAAATGCAATCCGTGGATCACAAACTGGAACAAACGGAAGCACATGGTGATGTATATGAAGGCCAATGTGCAGAATCCATAGACTTTCTCGGAGAAACGGATCTTACCGGAGCATGCGTAAAGGATCACGAGTACGATCGTGAAAAGACCGCAGTAGATCGAAGGAAGCTGGGACAGATCCGACGGAAAAACCAAAGAAGGAGAAAATGCCGCACGTTCAAGGAAGTCCCAAGTCTTTAGTTCCACTTTTGCATCAGATGCAATATGGATCACTTCATTTCCCGGGACGGTCTTCCAGACAGCCTGCATCGATGGATACCAGACGAATGCGGATAATCCGAGGCCCATGCACAGGAAGATGAAGAAGTCCTTGATGATCTCCGACAGTTTCGCAACTTTGATCCCCGCATGACGGGCCTCGATATAAAGAAGCGGGAACATGATGATAACAAACATCAGCATATAGATACCTGCATGACAGCAGGTAATGCCGGCAAGAGTAACCATCAGGGTGAAGAGCCACTTTCTTTTCCCGAGGATCAGGTACCAAAGAGTCAGTATCAGAAGCGGAAGGAGGATCACAGTATCAAGGATCCAGGGTTCCTGGGAATATGTCAGGACATAGGCCGAAAGACCATAGGCGACCGACAGGCCGACACTGACCGGTGATACGACATTTTCCTTTTTCCAGAAAAGGAGAAACAGGCAAAGAGCCGCGGTCGCCGCTTTGAGTGCGAAGATGAGCTGTGTCGCCTCTGCGATGCGGTCTGCCGGGAACAGCAGATAGATCAGGACGAACGGACTCGATGCGTATGCGCCGATCCATGCCCAGAAATTGCTTCCGCCTCCTACATTCCAGGAATAAAACAGGGATTCCCCGGAAAAGATCTTCCGGCGGAGCTCTGTGATAACGGGAAGATATGTATTCTGGAGCGGTTTTGTGATCACGCAGTCCGAACCGAACGGATATATCT
Organism: Mageeibacillus sp. UBA3781; assembly: GCA_002368805.1. Lineage (GTDB taxonomy): Bacteria > Bacillota > Clostridia > Saccharofermentanales > Saccharofermentanaceae > Scatonaster. The sequence goes on from DFFH01000028.1 coordinate 25,780, forward strand.
TGAACTTGAACGCGATAACGAGGAGGATCAGGACAGGCAGAAAGAAGGACAAGAGAAGACAGACCTTCGTCCTTGTCTCACTCAACGTGATCCTGTTATCCTTCCGAAGATTTCTCATGCTTCCTCCGATTCCGCCGGAGAAACATTCTCACTGTTTTCCGGTTCTTGGGGCGAAACGATCTCGTCATGCTTCTCTTCTTCAGAAGAAGAATTCCCGTCCTCTTCCGCGCAATCCGGCACGTCATCTTCGGATACGGTCTCGGAGTCTTCCGCTGCGGCCTCTGCTTCCTCCAGGCTCTTTCTATAATCGATATGCTCGAAGAGTTTTCTGGTGAGCGTAAAGAGGACCAGTGCGATCAGAGATGCTATGGAGATAAGAACACAAAGCTTAAACTTCGTCGGATGATAGGTAAGCTCAACCGTATGGGTGCCGGAAGACATCTCGATCGCCATGAATGCATCGTCGATCGGCTTGATCTCCGCTGCCACACCATCGATCGTGGCTGTCCAGCTCTCATCGTACGGAATCGTCAGGAACATAGCGCCCGGCTGCTTCACCGTGATCACGCCTTCCAGATGTGTCGAGTCATAGGAATTGATCTTGAGCTGTTCGTCGCTCAGAATATCGACCATCTCCTGATATGCCTCTTCATCCGAACGGACAAGCTGGACCCACAGATTGCCATTCAGGTCCTTATCTTTGAAGTCCAGTGTGATTACTTTCGTAAATTCCGGATCATAGAATCCCAGGTCAATGATCTGAGATGCTCTTGCCGTGATCTTCGTCTCTTTCATCTCAAGAGGCTGCATCTTCTGCTCGTTGATCGTAACCTTCGGCGGTTTATTGGAAACAACATACAGATAGAGATGATCTCCTTTCTGCGGATCGACCGGAGTCAGAACGAGAGATGCCGTCTTTCCATCTTCTACAGTGTACTTATATCCGGTCCTCTCCTGTCCGCCGTCTGCTTCAAGGCCTTCCACCATATCGAAGCTTGCTTTCATCGGAACATAGACATCTTTGGTGCAGCCCATGCTCTTTACAAAAGCATTGATGGACAAAAACGGAACGGATGTCTGATTCATCTTATATGTAAGGATGCCGGGATCGACCATATAGCCGACCGAAAGGGAATCCGGATTGACGAACTGACGAAGTTCAGTGTCGTTTTTCACCTCTTCGAATCCCTGCGGGACCGGAGAATTCTTGTAGATATCGAACATGTTACGGACACCGAGGAGCGTCGCGGTGACCTTGGTCAGACCGAAGTTACGCATGCTGTTGATGCCGTTGTTATGGAAGCCGAGATTGCGGATGAACTTAACAAAGCTCTCTCTGGCGGTCGATGTAAAGATCGAGATGCCCTTCATGTTATAAAGAGCCGGCTGATTACAGATGTAGGCCGGATAGATCTCCGAACGCTCGAAACCATACTCATTCTTGGCTTCCGAATCTTCCATCAGCGTCTGGACTTCATCATAGTGGGAACCATAGAAGTCCCATCCGGTGAAGCTCTCATGCGCGGCAACAAGACTGACCGTCGCAAAAGTTGAAGCAACGATCTCCGCGGAAAGAACGCAGAACAGAAGGATCTGCTGGAACATCGCACTTCTCTTCTTCTCTCCGATCACGCGCATGACTACGGTGTATATGATCAGGAAGATGAACGAGAGGATGATCTGAAGATATCCTTCCTGACCTTCACCGACTTTTTCATACAGAACAAGATATGCAATAAGGCACAGACACGGCGCCATCAGCTGTGTCTTGGTAAAAGAACCGAGATTGCGGAGGACCTTGTATCCCATCACGACCATCAGGAAAGAGAAAAGGAATGCCTGACGGTACGGGATCTGGTTCGGGAAATGGAAACCGTGCCAGATAAAGGTCATCATACGGCTGCTCAAACTGATATACATGATCGAAAGACCCACGCCATAGGCGATCTTCTCGCGGAGACGGATCTTACTGCAAAGGAAGAACAGCGGGATGAGGATCAGTACGAACAATCCGGAATAGACATTTGCCATGCCGTCACGGATATTCGGATTCTGTCCGATAAGGAATCGGCTGATAAAGTCGAAAAAATCATTCTGGACGCCAAACTCTTTCGGGAACGCCGTACCGGTCGCAGAAGATTTCTGAAGCGTAAAATACGTGGATACCGTAAGGAACGCCGACAAACCGCCGCTGATCAGCGAGTAAAGGCCGAACCTCCATACTGCGGACCAGAAATTCTCCAGCGTTATTTTCTTTGTGATCGAGATATACAGGATCGGTGCATAGAAAACAAGGAACAGGCAGATGAAATATCCGGAATAAAAATTCGAGATCAGACATACAGCCAGGGAGATGCAGTACAAGAGAGGTTTCTTGTCGCGGAACATCTTGATCAGACCGAGAACGATCAGCGGCAGAAGCATGACCGCATCATGCCACATGATGTTCCAGAAATACGAGATCGTCCATCCGCAGAGTGCGTAAATACTGGAGAAAGACGACAGAAGAAGATCCTTCCTGTCTTTGTCGAGTTCTTTTAGAAGATAGGACATGAAAAGACCGGTCAGACCGCAGCGGAGGATCGCAAGAAGCGCGACACAGTCGCCGATGTACTTGGCCGGGAAAAAGATACAGAGGATATTCAGCGGGCTGGCGCTGTAGTTGGCAAATACTGCCCAGAAGTTCGTGCCGAGGCCGACATTCCAGGAGAAGAACAGGCTCTCCCCGCCTAAGATCTTATTCCGGAGTTCGAGAAGGAACGGTGCATACTGGTGATAGCAGTCCACCGTAAGGATCATATTCTCGCCAGATGCAAAAGGATGCACCTGCAAAATCGCGAATATGGCGGTCATAACGAAAACAGGAATAAAGAATGAATATATGTGAAACTGACGTTCCGAAAACCTGCGCAGTAAGCGTTTGTTGGATGGTCGCATGGTCGTCTTATGATCTCCCGCTTTAATATATTTAATATAGGAACAAAATGTTCGCAAGCATAATTGTACCATATAGGTCAACCACCCGCATCCGAGTTCTGTAACCTTACGGAAATAGTATTCGCACCCGTTTTATGTTAGAGTAGATATTGAGTATTTATAGTGCTTTTCGGAGGTCAGAATGAAAAAACACGACCGAAAAAATGAAGATGACCGCAAGGCGGTAAAAGATATAACACCAAAGGAAGAAAACACATCTTCTGTGGATCCGGATATGCCCGCCGATCCGGATGCGCCCTCTGCGCCGGACGAAAGTGAGATCACTTCACCGGAAGAAACCGGATATGCACCGGAAGACCATTCTTCCGCCGAGATTTCCGAGGTTTCTGAAGAGGCTCTTTCTGCTGATATTGTCCCGTCGGATGATCCGGACTTCGAGGTCGCGGAAGCGGATGATATGCTTTCTTCTTCAAAAGACGATAAATGGATCGATGCCGAGCCGGTCCCGATGGAGCTCGGCGCGCATGAGATCCACTCCATGATCAGCGACGATGATCCGGATGCACCCGCATTCACCGAGATATCCACCCGGCCTTCTGATGCAAAACCGAATAAATCATCCAAAAAGATGAACATCAAGCCACTGATGTTCCTGATCGTCATGGCGATCGTAGCCGTTCTGGTGCTGATCTGGTCGGTGATCTCTCTCGGAAATCTGAATGAGCGGATGACCAGTCCGATCACTGTCGGAAACCATGATGTTTCCAATGCCGAATTTAGTTTCATGTATCACTATGTACTGCTGGAAAACGGCGTCGATATCTTTAAGCCTGACACCGAGAAGATGCTCCAGCAGCCCGGCGAGAACGGATTTGCCACCTACCGTGAGTACTTCCTGGATGTTACGGCGAAGGAGATCCAGGCAACGTATATGCTCTATGACGACGCTACCGCGCACGGTTTCTCCATCACGCAGGATCACAAAGACCGTGCTCAGGCATATGTGGACTGGCTGAAGACGAAAGCGGATGCGATCCATGTGGATCTGGACACATATATTAAGGGAACTTTCGGTCCATACGTAAATAAGAGTCTGATCCTGTCGGTGCTCTCGAAAGTGTACTTCACCGAAGACTATTCCGCTCACCAGAAACTGGATGAACTGAAAGCGACTCCGGAACAGGCAGAAAAAGCTTATCAGGATGCCCGGAATTCCTATGATCTGGTTTCCTACCGCGTGCTCCGCATCACCTTTGAGCAGCGTGAGGAAAGCTATGTAAAGACGGCCAACCTTCACGCGGAACAGATCATCGAGAAGATCGCGGGTGACCAGTCGAAGTTCGAGTCCACTGCTGCCCAGTACTTCTCCGGCGAAGCGCAGCAGCGCCTCCTGGTGCCGGATTCCACGCTTCACAAGAGAGTCCGCTACTCGGAGATCAACGAATCAGAGTGGAGAAGCTGGCTCTTTGATACATCCCGTGCATCCGGTGATACCGTGATCTTTAAAGATGACTATGGTTTCCCGATCATCTTCTGCTTCGTCGAGCGCGTCCGTCAGGATGAACCGCTCCGTAATGTCCGATTCTTCTATATTAATCTGGAAAATCCGGAGACAGAGACACCGGGCATTCCGGCAAGCGAGATCCTCCCGCTGTCCCAGACGATCTTCGACAGCATCACCGATGAGGCCAGCATGATCACTCTCGAGACCACATACGCTGACCAGCTCATGGACGGATCCATGCGTGCCGTACAGCAGACCTCACTTTTCCCCGGGAACAATACCGAGAAGATCGATGACTGGATCTTCGATCCGCAGCGCAAGAGCGGCGACAAGATCCTTCTTGAGGGAGATACTCAGATCCTGATCCTCTTCTATGTGGAGGCTTCCCCGAATCCGGAATGGTATGACCGCGTGAACAGCTTTATCCGTATGGATAACTACCAGGCATTCGTAAGTGAAAAGATCGCGAACTACTCTTACACTTTCCACGAAGACGGTCTGAAGTATATCAAGGATATCCCGTCATAAGACCTGGGGTACGAAGCACAAAAAAAACAAAAAGGGACCGGCTCAGATACCCTGAGTCAGTCCCTTATTTATTCTTTCAAAAGCACCAGGGCCTCAGCCCATCTGGATCGCGACAGCTACCAAAAGCAAAATGGAAGAAAGCATCATGATCGCCAGAATGATTGCGAGTATCCTTGCACCTGTACCGTAGCGGGAACCGCCTCTTTTTGCAGCCATATTCATGCCTCCTCGATAGAAATGTATAAACAGTGATAGTGTATCACGAAGGGATTTTTTGTCAAACGTTCCTCAGCTTTGATCCCTGATCACAGATATTTCAGAAGTTCTTCACGGACATCGTCCATACGGGGATCGGCGATACCGAAATCCATGACCTTGTAGTTCCACGCCGAGCGTCCGATACCGTTGCGGGTAAACACTTCATTGATCATCTTAAACCACTTCACCGCATCCTTGGGATCGACACGGTCGATGACTCCGTATTCGCCACAGTAAAGTGCGACATCTCTTTCTTCCGCCACAGAGATCGCCTCCGCGAAGATCTTCTCGAAGTACTTCGAAGAGAGCGTATCGTCCTGAGGGAAAGCTGCGAATCCGGTGGTCACCTGCGACAGGTTCTTCACACCTGCTTCATCCATCTCTTTATACGGTGCATCGATGCGGATGCGGAAAGATGTATCCATCGTCGGGATCCACGGCGCGCCCTGATGTGTAAAGATCAAGGGTTCGTAGCAGTGGAAGTTATAGATGATGTTTTCATCATAAGGCATCGCCAGATCTTTTACGGAATCGACACTGTTGTTCCAATAGCCGCCCACAAGGATCTTTATAGTCGGTGCGATCTTCCGGATACGGCGGATACACTCGTACGAGATCTTATTCCAAAGCTCGCAGTAGGACTTATCCGTGACTTCGTTCAGAAGCTCGAATGCCAGTCGATCCTCGTATTTTCCGAAACGCTCGGCAACTCTTTCCCAAAGCGTGTAGAAACGCTCCTGCAGTTTCTCACTGTCGAAGAATCCGGCTTCACCATGTGCATCATCAAAAGAATAACCCATGGTCTTATGGAGATCGAGGATCATATTGAGACCGTACTTCCCGCACCAGTCGATCGCATCCCGGATGTGGCCATAGCCGCTCTCGACCGGCTCGCCGTCTTTATCTTCGATCAGTTCGTAGTCAAATGGAAGACGGACATGATCCATGCCCCAGCCTTTGATCGTTTTAATGTCTTCTTCTACAACAAAAGTGCTGTATGTTTTTTCCGTGTCATCGCACTGGGACAGCCAGCCACCAAGATTGACACCTTTCTGATAACCCTTCCAAGTCTTCATGAACTACCTTCTCCTCTAACTGTTCATAATACGCCTATTATAGCAGACGGAAGGCTTATTCGGAAATCAGTTCGTATGCGGAAACTTTCTTGATCGAACCGGACATGACATAGGTCATGATAAATACCAGAACACCAATAAGCAGGATCGTAAGAAGGATCAGTGCCGGGAAGACAATAAAATCGATCTTATGCATGCCGAATCCCGAAAGAATCACCGTCAGAAGCGGATTTACCAAAATAAATCCGAGAAGAGAACCGATAACGGATGCGGCAATAGTTACAGGCAGAAGTGAAAGCGAGAGCTGGATCTTCAGCTGGCGGCTGGTAAAGCCGACCGCTTTCTTGATACCGAATTCTTTCTCTTTCTTGATAAAGAGCGTCTTAAGGAGGATCTTAATGACCAGTAGGATGATCGCGACATTTAAGCCCACCATGATCATGACGATCAGGGATACGGCCGAGATCTCCGTTCCTTCTCCACTATGGACCTGATCGTAGACATTCCCTCCGGTCGTGCACTTCTCCCCGAGAAGTGCTTTTATATCGGAAAGAGCCTGATCTACTTTTTCCACACTCGGATCATCCATCCTGAAACGGATGATCTCATAGTTCGGATCGATCCCCAATCTCTTGGCGCCCTCTTCGCTGATGAAGATACGTACACCGAGATTCATGACGGACTGCTGGAATCCGGTGATAATAAAGCGCTCTGTGTGATTACCGAACACTACTTCGATCTCATCTCCGATCGTCACGCCGAGACGATCTGCGATCACCCTTCCGATGACACACTCGTTTGCCTCTTGGAATGTATCTCCTTCGTACACACCACAGTCAATGTATTCGGGCTTATCTGTGTAAAAGGCAAAGGTCTCATTCCCTTCAATGCTGATATTCGCAAAATTATAGCCATATACCTGACTGATTCCGTCGATACTTGCCATCTGCTCCATGATGTGGTGCGTTTCTTCTGTATCTGTGTTGACGTTGATGAATCCGTCCGGAACATCACCGTTAATGAGATGGACGAACTCCGTCGGGTTGACCTTGCTGTTGTAAAAAAGGATCCCCGAGAACATGATCATGAACGCGACCACACTCATGACGGAAAGAAGGATGATATTCTGTCCCTGGCTTTGAAGCATGCTCTTCAGCGCCAGAAGGATATTCAGGCCGCCCTTTGTATCCTTAAGCGGAAGATGGTTCTTCTTAAAACTGTTGGATTTTAATCCGAAACGCAGCGCCGTTGCCGGGTGAAGTTTCTTCAGTTTGATCGTGGAAAGGAACACTACAACGATCATGCAGACTGCAATACCGCCGAGGATAATGAGTGTTGTTCCCGGGCAGAAACGAAGCACCCAGAAAACTCCCGTGATCGTCTGGAAGATCTCTCTGTCGAGGATCGGCATGGTGATGTAAGAAAGGATACATCCGATCACTCCGCCGATCATACC
>DFFH01000028.1:33684-45169 GCA_002368805.1 Mageeibacillus sp. UBA3781
ATATCTCTGTCGATATTGTTGTTGATCGTAAAGACGATCATGATCAGGCAGACAGAAAGCACGACAACCGAAAAAGCCGTCACCAGACCGGAAAGAATATCCGCAATAGCCGTATATCCTTCCTTTGCCAGATCTCGTGCATACGAATAGAAATCCAGGCCTGCTTCTGCCAGACTGTCTCTGCTTGCCTGAAGGACCTCATCCTGAGAGACGCCTTCGGCGCAGTACATCTTGACCATCTTTCTGTCTGCGATAAAGTTCGTCTCTAAATAGGACGCCTCGGCAAATTCCCACATCTTCGAAAAGGAATCTTCATCGACCATGACAGACATCCAGCCGTAGGAGTTTCCGCCGATCAAGGCTTCATAAATGCCGGCTACGGTGAAGTCGATATCTCCTGCTGCGGGCGAGTGCATGTGGATCTTATCGCCAGCTTTAATGCCGTTGATTTTCGCATAGTACGAATTGAAATAGATCTTCGGGCCGGCTGCCGATTCATCTCTTTCCAGAAAATAGTACTCTTCGGCAGCCCCGTATTCGCCGATCCTTGTGATCGTGGAACCATCGAGATCGAACTCTTCGTCCTCTCCTTCTATACGGAGCTTAACGGTACCCGGCATGATCATATCCTGAATGGAAAATTCAGAGATCTCCGGGATACCGGAGAGTGCTTCTGAAATATCGTCATCGGAAGCGACGATATATGACAGGACATCGGCTTCCTTTCTCTCTTTTACTTTTTCGTCATAGATCGAGCTGTACTGTCCGACAAAAAGACCTGTATGCAAAAGAAGCGAAGACAGGATCAAGACGAAAAGAAACGCCGTCAGGACATTTCTGTCCTTTCTCATATTGGCACAAATCAGCTTTACCATCCCATCTCCTCCAGAAATCCACGGATCATCTCATGTCTCTTTTTATCGCCGCTTACGTATTTCCCGGGATTACACTCCCCCTTGATGCCACCGTCCTCGAGATAGAGGATGCGGTTCGCGCGGCGCGCGGATTTGATATCGTGAGTAACCATTACGATGGACTGGCCTTCGTTGTTGATATCGGTAAGAACATTGAGTACTGCTTCTACACCTGCGGAGTTGAGCGCGCCGGTCGGTTCGTCCGCGAATACGACATCGGGATCATTGATGACCGCTCTGACCATCGCCGCACGCTGGGCTTCACCGCCGCTGACCTGTGCCGGGAATTTATCGGTCATTTCTTCGCTGATCCCGACACGCTCGAAAAGCGCTGCCGCTTTTTTCTTCAGATCTTTCTGCTTCTGGCCGATGAGCATACCCGTGCTGATCGCATTGTCCATGATGCTCATACTATCTACAAGATGCACCTGTTGGAATACAAATCCGCAGTGCTTCCTGCGGAACACCGCGAGCTGGTCATCGTTCATCTCGGTGATCTCTTTTCCTGCGTATTCGATATGACCGAGGGACGGCTTATCCATGCCGGAAAGAGCATAGAGAAGCGTGGATTTTCCGGCGCCGCTGGATCCCATGATGACAGTAAAATCACCCTCGTAGATCTCGAGGTCAAGATTCTTGATGATGTGATACTGCTTCCCGGATACCGAGAAACTTTTGCTGAGTTTGTCTGTTTTGATGATCGTTTTTCTGTCCAATGCCGTTACTCCTTTCGTCATTACGGCATCAGTATAAAGCAGATGAGACTTGTAAATCTTTGCGAAAGTTTTAACCGATTTTTAAACGGGAAGATAAGGATCAGAGAAGCAAAAGGCGGAGAACGACGGTAAGTCCGCCGTTTTTATTGACTGCGGTGATCTCGCCGCCCATCTTCTCCATAAGGTAGCGGGAGATATAAAGGCCTAAGCCGGCGCCGTCTTTTCCATCTGTGTTGGAGCCGCGCTTAAACTTCCCGAAAATCGTCTCGATCTCCTCTTCCGGGACACCGCCGCCTTTATCTCCAATCTCAAGAACGAGGAAATCTTTGCCGTCCACACTCTTTTCAGTGTGGCTTCCGACAGTTATTTCCGTGTTCGCATACTTATAGGAATTGGCAAAGACATTTCCAATGATCTGATTTAAGCGGAGCCGGTCAGCGCGGACGACAGCATCCACGACTTTCACTTCATTTACTTTCTTCAGATAATCCGCATCTGCGATAGAGCCTTCGATTTCTTTCGAGGTCACTTCTTCCACATTCACTTCGAGATGCTCAAGTTCCTCCAGCGTCGCATGGAAAAGATTCGACACCAGGGAGTCGATCTGATCGGCCTTTGCATTGATGCTTCTGATCGTCTTCTTCTCATCTTCCGTCTTCGCGGAAAGCTCCATAACATCGGTCATCGCCTTGATGGATGTCACCGGTGTCTTGATGTCATGCGAAAGCTGCGCGACAAGTTCTTTTCGAGCCTTCACGGCCTCAGCTTCACGGAGTTTGCTGGCATGAAGCTCTTCACGCATGATGTCGAATGCCCCGGTAAAAGCACCGAAAGCGTTTCCTTTATCCATCTTTATGGGAACATCGAGATTGCCGGATGCGATCTTCGATGCAAAGTCTTTCATCTCATCGAAAGGATCCACGACGCGTTTCTTCAGATAGAAGAAATACAGCGCGGTTACGCCGAGCATCAGAAGAAGGATACCAACGACCACAGCTGCCATGATACGGTTCCTTCGGACCTGCTGTTCGTGATAGGTATTGTGCACGATGATTTTTCCGACGATATCCCCGTTTTCGGTGACCACATCGCGGATGACATCATAGCGGGTCGTGGCGGACGATACGGAGGTGGAAATGCCTTCTGCGGTATATTGAAGAAGATTTCCTTCATTGTCGATCACTGCATAATCGAAGGGCTGGTCAGACTCGATCCGTGCTTTTTTCTGCGATGCGATCTCCTTCCAGTTTTTCCCCATAGCGATCGTAAGACGGTTGATCTGCGTCGGATAGGAAGGAATCTCCTTTGATCCCAGATTCCAGAGATACAGGCTCGCAAGGAAGATCAGCAGAAGAAAAGATATCGCATAGATCAGAAACGAACGGATCTTCACGGCTTGTCCTCCAGAATAAAACCGGTGCCCCAGACCGTCTTGATATAGGCAGGGTTACTCGGATCTTTCTCGATTTTCTCGCGAAGATGACGGATATGGACATTCAGCGTGACATCTCCGACGAACTCGGTCTCCCAGATCTTCTCGAAGAATTCTTCCTTCTTAATGATGCGGTTCCTGTTATTGAGCATATAGACCAGAAGTCGGAATTCCATGGCTTTGAGCGGTATTCTCTCGTTATCCCGGAGAACGATTGCTTTTGACAGGTCGATCGTCGTATCGCCCAGGCGTACCAGGTGATCGTCCGCCTCTTGGCTGTTCGGATCCGGGGTATCTTTGGCACCCGCTTCCTCATAGCGTTTCAGCGCCGCCTTCACTTTTGCAAGAAGAACGCCGAGGGAATAGGGCTTACAGATATAGTCATCGCCGCCGATGGAGAGCGCCAGGAGCATATCATCCTCCGCCGATCTGGCACTGATGAAAAAGATCGGGACATTGATATCTTTTCTTATCTCCTGGCAGAGCTCAAATCCGGAATCCTCACCGAGATTAATATCCAGAAGGATCAGTGAACATGTATTTTCTTTGAAGAAGTCGAGCGCCGCCTGTTTATCGGTGACGTAGGTCGCCGTCACTCCGGACATATTGAAATACTTCGCTGTATATTCAGACAGTTCGAGCTCATCATCTACGACCAGAACACTATAGTGCATACTCTACTCCTTCTTCCGGTGATTCTTCCAGCCAATACTCCACATGTAGGTTTATCATGTGTTCTTCAGTGCTTCATCGATCTCTTCAGCATATCTTACGGTCTCCATCGCATCGCGGCAGTACTTGTCCGCGCCGATGGCATCCGCATATTCCTGCGTCAATACCGCGCCGCCGACACATACCTTCGCCCATGGCGCCTGCTCACGGAGGAGCTTGATTGTCTCTTCCATCGCCGGAACGGTAGTGGTCATCAGTGCCGACAGACCGACGATCGGAGCATGCAGGCGGATGACCTCATCGACGACCGTCTGCTCCGGTACATCTTTTCCGAGATCTGATACAGCAAATCCATAGTTCTCAAGGATGAGCTTCACGATATTCTTTCCGATATCATGGATGTCGCCGTGGACAGTTGCGATAACAAATGGACAGCGGGACGATCCGCCGTTTCCGTCATCACTTGCCGCCATGGCCACCTTTACTTCTTCAAAAGCACTTTTCGCCGCTTCTGCCGCCATAAGAAGCTGCGGCAGATATACTTTCTTCTTTTCAAAGTCCGCACCGACGATATTCAGTGCAGGGATAACTTCCGACTGGATGATCTCCAGGGGTTTCTTCTCGGCGAGCATCGCTTTCGTAAGTGTACCTGTCTTCTCTTTAAGTCCGCGGACGATCGCCTTCTGCAGTTCCGAAGAAGGGCCTTCACCGGAACTCTCCGACGGTGAATCTTTTTCTGTGGAAGGCGCCGCGCCTGCTGCCGGAGCCGCTGTCGGTGCCGGAAGATTCTGGGCATACGTGATGTAATCCATGCAGTTTTCGTCCATGTTATGGAGTGCACGGAAGGCATGATAGACATTCATCATCTCCTGCGAATACGGGTTCATGATCGCCGCGGAAAGCCCATCCTGCAGGCACAGAGCAAAAAATGTCGAGGTGATGATATTCCGGCTCGGAAGTCCGAAAGAAACATTGGAGATACCGAGTGAGGTATTTACTTTCAGATCATGGCGGATACGGTGGACCGCCTGCATAGTGGCCAGCGCCGCCGTCGTATCTGCAGAGATCGTCATGGCAAGAGGATCGAAAATAAGATCCTTCTTACTGATTCCGTACCCGGCTGCTTTCTTAATGATCTTCTCAGCGATGGCAACTCTTTCTTCTGCCGTATCCGGGATACCGCCTTCATCGAGTGTCAGGGCAACGACAAAACCGCCGTACTTGGCAACAAGCGGGAAGATCATGTTCATGACTTCTTCTTTACCGTTGACGGAGTTGACCATGGCTTTTCCGTTATAGGCGCGAAGACCTGCTTCCATGGCAACAGGATCTGTAGTATCGAGCTGCAGAGGAAGGTCAGTTACAGCCTGCAGTTCTTTTACCGCACGAAGAAGGAAAGCCGGCTCATCGATCTCCGGAAGACCGACATTTACGTCGAGAAGCTGCACTCCCGCGTCCTGCTGTTTCAAGGCTTCGCCTAAGATATAGTCGATATCGTTTTCACGGAGTGCCTGCTGGAAGCGTTTCTTGCCTGTCGGGTTGATACGCTCGCCGATCAGGATCGGGCTTTCGCCAAACTTCACCGCATGCGTATAGGATGAAACGAGGGACAGGTCTTTTTCTGTAACCGGTACAGGAGTGATGGACTTTGATTTTTCAACCACTGCACGGATATAGTCCGGTGTGGTACCGCAGCATCCGCCCGCGATACGCACGCCCTTTTCCAGAAGTTTTCCGACAGACTCGGAGAACTCCGGCGGGAATACATCATAGACGGTCTTGCCGTTTTCCGCTCTCGGAAGACCCGCATTCGGTTTGAGAAGTACCGGCACAGAGGCATATTCGAGATACTCTTCCACGACACCCACGAGCTGGTCCGGACCGAGAGAGCAGTTGGCGCCGATCGCATCGGCATGCATGCCCTCAAGCATCGCGACCATCGCCGCCGGAGATGCACCCGTCATGAGTTTTCCGTCAGAACCGTAGGCATTGGAAACAAATACCGGAAGATCGGTATTCTCTTTTACCGCAAGAAGAGCAGCCTTCGTATCATAGCTGTCGTTCATGGTCTCGATAAAGACAAGATCCACACCGGCCGCTACACCATAACGCACGGTCTTAGAGTACATCGCGACCGCGTCTTCAAATTCATAGTCGCCGTAAGGCTTCAGGAGTTTTCCCAAGGGGCCGATGTCCAAAGCGACAAACTTCTCCTGCGTTCCCGTGGAACGCGCCGCCGCTTCGCGGGCATTCTTTACCGCCGCCGTAACGAGCGTTTCCAGTTCTTCGTCATCGAACTTTAAGCCGTTGGCGCCGAAGGTATTACTTAAGACTACGTTGGAACCTGCGTCGTAGTAGGATTTCTGGATCCTTATAATCTCCTCCGGATGGGATACGTTCCATCTCTCCGGTAGCTCTCCGGGCTGAAGGCCCGCTTCCTGAAGAAGCGTACCCATTCCTCCGTCAAGGAACAGAAAATGGTCTTTCATGTAGTCGAGAATATTCATACCGGATCTCCTCATAAGACAAGTCTATGCGAGGATTGTATCACATTTTCCAAAGACGTGCTTTATCGGATACCGATAATGGCCGTGACGCTCTTGCTCGGCGCCATCAGGCACGATTCGGAAAGCGTGATACCGAGTCTTCTTTCGGCATCCAGGAGCGGCAGGAATTCTTTCTGAACTTCGATCGGAAGGTCGCCATATCCCGGCGAATAACGCCGGCAGGTAGTGTGGCCGAGCGACTGTGCCGCCGCGTCCACTTCCGCATTAAAAAGATCACACAGGGACTCCACACGCTCGGCGCCCAGACCCTGAAGAAGAAGCCCCATCTGCGGGTCCGACTTCTCGAATCTTCGGATCATTCTATCCATGCCGGATCCGACCGTCGCCGCGAAAAGCACTGCTGTGCTGCAGTCTTCGAGGTTATTCTTTAGTTTTACGGATCTCTGTTCGAAGGGAAGCACCGGAAAGCCGTCCTCACTCCAGGTAATCGGTGTTACCAGGAAACCCAGACGGAAGATGCACTCGTCCCTTGCAAAGGCAAGTGCTTTTGCCATCGAAGCGGTAAACTTCGGATCTTCTTTTACCACCTGCTGATCGCGGACCGGGATACACGAGTAGCGGAGCCACTCCATCTCATTGAGAGGCGCATCATCGTACTCGAAATACTGCGGAACCGTCCGCTTTTGTACCCGAAGAGCTTCAATGATCCGATCTACGTGTTCCATTCCGTCCGCCTCTTACTTAACTCCGTAATCCTTCCAAAGGATATTCGACAGGTTATGCATGATGGTCTCCGCCACATCCGGCTTATTCATGGAATAGACATGAACATTCGTGACACCGTTGGCATACAGGTCGATGATCTGATCGGTGGCGTACGCGATACCCGCCTGTTTCATGGATTCCGGGTCCTGTCCGAAATAATCCACGATCGCCTTAAAGCGCTGCGGCATGAAAGAGCCGCTGAGTTTAATGGCCTTCTCTACCTGGATCGCATTGGTGATCGGCATGATGCCCGGGATGACCGGTACCATGATGCCCGCCTCTCTGATCTTGTAGAGGAAGTTGTAGAAAAGGTTATTGTCGAAGACCATCTGGCTGACGAGGAAATCCGCGCCGGCATCGACCTTTTCCTTCAGATGCTTAATGTCTTCTCTCTGGTTCTCGCTCTCGGGATGGACCTCCGGATAGCAGGCGCCGCCGATGCAGAAATCGTAGCCGCTCTCCTTGATCTCTCGTATGAGCTCGACCGCGTGGCGGTAATCCCACTTACTTCTGTCGGTATTCTCGAGTTCCGGTGTAAGATCACCGCGAAGGGCCATGATATTCTCGATCCCCATGCTGTGGATCTCTTCGATCTTGTTGTGGATCAGATCCTTGGAGCTGGACACACAGGTCAGGTGGGCCATGGTCGGCACACCGTGCTTTTCTTCGATCGTCCTGGCGATATCGAGAGTAAAGCGGGATGTTCCGCCGCCTGCGCCATAAGTGACGCTCATGAACGCCGGTTTACTCTCGGCGATCTTCTCGGTCGTTTCTTTTACGCTTTCGAAAGATGTTTCCTTCTTCGGAGGAAACACCTCAAACGACAGCGACATGGTCTTCTTATTCAGAATATCGATGATCTTCATGGACTTTCAAACTCCATTCCCCTCTTATATACGCGCGCTCATTATACCATACGATGATACATTGCGGACGTCCGATGGCGAAAGTGTCGGAATCTATCACAATTCCACCACATTCGTCGCCATTTTCTCTTTGAAGCGCACATCGTGCTCGACGATCAGCATCGTCGGAGAGTACTCTCGGATCAGTTTTTCGAGCTGCATCCGGGAAAATACATCGATGTAGTTCAGCGGTTCGTCCCAGATATAAAGATGCGCCGGCGTCAGAAGACTTGTGGCGATCAGGACCTTTTTCTTCTGGCCTTCGGAGAACTCTTCGATCCTCTTATCGAACTGCGCCTGCTCCAGTGCCAGCTGCCGAAGGACCGACAGAAACAGGCTGTAGTCCACCTGATTCTCGAAGGCATGCATCCTAAGATCCCCGTGAAGATGGGACGTATCCTGATTGATATAGGAGATCTTCAGATTGCTGGCTGTCTGAAGAATCCCGGAAAGCTCGATATTTCCCATATCCCCTGATCCGGCAGATGCCAGGATCGCCTTGATGAGACTTGTCTTGCCGCATCCGTTTCTGCCCTGGAGAAATACCCGGTCTCCGTTTCGGATCTCGAAGTTAAGCCCCTCAAACACCGCGCTATCCGCATCCCGGTATCGAAGGGAAAGGTCCCTTGCTTCCACAAGACGGTCTTTATAGTGCTCCATCGGGGACAGTTTCAGGTCGCGGATCTGCTCGATATCCTGGAGAAGCCCTTCTTTCTCAGCGATATTTCTCTCCATCCGCTGTTCGAACACCTTCACGCGCGACTCCATTTTCTTCGTCTTCGCGCCGATATATGACCGTGCATTTTTCGTTCTGTCATGTTCCTTGATCGGATCGTAGCCGATCTTCGTATTTTCGTTCTTTGTCGCCCAGCTTCTACTCTGCTGCATCGTGGATTTCAACCGTCCGATCTCTTTCATATGCTTCTCATTTTCCGCTGTGGCAAAAGCATCCGCCCGCTCTTTATTTTCCCACCACGAGCTGAAGTTTCCCGTCTGCACCTCGATCGTTGCGCGGTTTAGGACCAGCACATGATCCACACATGCATCCAGCAGGTCACGGTCGTGCGACACCAGGATGAAGCCCTTCTTTCCGGCAAGGTATTTCTTCACGATTTCTCTTGCTTCCTGATCCAGGTGGTTCGTCGGCTCATCGATCAGAAGGAAATCATTTTCCCCTGCGAAAAGCACTCCCAGCATGACCTTCGTTCTTTCCCCGAAACTGAGCGTACGGATCGGCCGGTAGAGAAGCTCCGCATCCACACCAAGCTCGGAAAGCTCGCACATCACGCGCCAGGACTCTACGCCCGGCTTCCACTGCTCCATCAGTTCGTCCGCGTTTTTGGAAAGGTCCTCTTGATGGATCTTATACGGGAAATAATCACACGGCCAGTCCATGCTGATATTGCCGCTGTATTCATATTTTCCTAAAAGGAGATTCAGAAAAGTAGTCTTCCCTTTGCCGTTTCTTCCGATAAAGCCCAGTTTCCACGAGGTATCGATCGTAAAGGAAACATGTTCGAAGATCGGATCGAAGCTGCTTCCGTATGAAAAAGATAGATCATTTACTTTGATTTGTGCCATATGTGCCTTCTTTCTCCTGAAAGAAAAAGTCTGCTTTTACGCACGCAAAAGCAGACTCTCATAACACACGTTTATATAAGAAACAGGGTGTTTCCACGTGATCGTGATGATCTGCCGAAAGCGTACACAAGAAGACCTTTCCCAGGTCTTTTCCTAAGATGTGTATTCTCTCAACTGTCATCACTTTCTCATCGGTCTACCCGTAATACCGGAAAAACCGGCACCCTTTCTTTTCAATCACAGGAAGCAGTTATCTTCCCGTCACTTCCTGTTTTTGATACTACCATGCGCGGACCCGTCTTGGCAAGCAGGTTATACTACTGCGCTACAAAAAAAGCGTGACCGGAAGGACGATTTGTCTTTCCGGCCACGGATAGGATCATTCTATTTTTGATGCATCAGTTCTGTGCATTATTGTCCGGTCCCTGCGGTGGCACAATTCCGATCTGCGGGAGTCCCGGATTCGGAAGACCGCTTCCGGATGTGTAGGCTGTCGGGTTTACCGGCGGCTGCGGAACATAAGGTGCATTCACCTGAGGTGCTGCCGGAGCCTGTGGTGCATACTGCTGAGGGAAGGCCGGAGATTGCGGTGCGATCGGGGAAGGCTGGATCGGCGCTGCCGGAACTTCCACTACCGGAGAAGGGTTCTTCGGTCCGTCGCCCTTATTCTTCTTTTTTCTAACGATCAGAACGATCACGAGGATGACGATACCGACCACGAGGATACTGCCACCGATAATGGCAACAAGAAGGATCGGGAAGCCGGCCTTTTTGATCTTGAACTGTGCACTTACCGGCTCTTCCATTTCCGAAAGATCCCACTCGAGGACATTATCATCAGAGCTGTCGGCATTTTCTTCTTCCGCTTCATTCGGGAGCTCAACAGTCAGATTCATTGCCTTACCGGAAGCATCCCACTCCAGGGTATAGATTCCATCTTTTTCCGAGAAAGTAAAGTCATCAAATCCGAGTTCCGTAGTAACAAGAAGGTCTTCGAGATCCTCAAGATCGACACCTTCCTGGGATGCTGTCACATCTGAGTCACCGCTGATATCCCATCCCATCTCTTCGAGATCATCAAACTGCTCCATGTCTTCGACGTCTTCAAAATCCAGAGAGACATCTGCCGTCTTATCTTTATTCACGGCAATAGTTGCCGCTGAAGGAAGTACTACTCCTCCGCTAAGAGAAAACTTTGCATAGATCGAGTCATTTATCTCAAAGAAATTCCACTCGATGCTGCTGCCGTCCTTGGATGCGCTGCCGTTTGTTTCGATCACTTCGCCCGGCACTTCAAGAACGAATCGCATGTATCCGCCGTACTGCGACAGATAATCTTTGCTTAGACCCTGGCTGCTCGCATCTGAAGTGAGAGAAGAGACGTCCCACTCAAGTACATACTCACCATCATCCACTTCTCTCAGGGAAAAACCGTTAAATGAACCTGTTTTATTCAGTTCTTTTTCCAGATCCTCAAGAGGAATGTGTTTCTTGACAGCTCTAAAACCAGAATATTTATCCTCTTTATACTCTTCGAGATCCCATCCGGCATCTGCAAATGCTTTCTGCGCGTCTTTCGTTCCGGTGGAAAGGTCACTTCCCAGATCCGTGCTCATCGCATAGACGAAGCTGAAATCGACCGTGCCGTCTGCATTTACCCTTGAACGGGCCTCATAACGGACGCATCCCGCCAGCGCGAAAACGATCGCAAACACCAGCACAAAAACAGATAGTTTTCTAACTGTACTTATTCTTTTCTGTTCCATGTTTTATCCTCCTGCTATCGAGTTGTTATATTGTCTGATCCGATAGGATCTTTATTCTTTGTTTTCCGAGTTCGGCAGCTGGCCGACAGCCGGAAGTCCGCTGACCTGCGGGACTTCTTTCAAATTCTCTTCCGGCATTGGAGAAGATACCGGCTCCGGAGAAGATACCGCTTCCGGAGAGGATACCGGTTCCGGAGAAGATACCGGCCCCGCTTGTACCACGGAAG
>DFFH01000028.1:45239-50554 GCA_002368805.1 Mageeibacillus sp. UBA3781
CTTCTTTTTCTTGTGTCTTACAATAAGGATCACGATAAGGACCACGACGATCAAAAGAAGAATACCTGAGAAGACGAAGAACACCGGAAGATTCATATAGCTGACCGTCATGGAGATCTCCCCGCCTCCCATGGAGTCAAGATCCGATACATCCCATGTAGCCGTCTTTCCTGAAGAAGATCCGTTCGTCGATACGATCGGATACGGGACATCGATCACAAATTCGTTTTTCGTTGTCTGGTTGATATAGCTTGTGAGTTCTTTTTCCGGTTTCTTAATAAGATCCGTAAACATCGAGGTCAGACTCTTGCCTTTCGAGCGCATCGTCACCTCGATCTTCCTGATCAGAAATCCGGATGTCTTATACTCCACGTCATAGTCGCTGAACATCCTGTCGAGCTCCTCGCTGACGTTATCTTTATCGATCACATAGGAGGCACGTGCACCGAACCAGGTCTTCTTTCCCTCACTCTTCTGGATCTTCTCGAAGGATTCGATCGGGAATTCATCATCGATACTGTCTTTGAGTGCCTCATAGAATTTCTCCGGAGTATCATAGACATACTTCATGTCGTTTTCAGTCATATATACGACGGAGTAGCACTCCACATCCCCGTTCGCTTTCACCTTGATTCCACGCTGAAGCTCCATGCAGCCGGTAAGGACTGTAAGCATGAAAGTAAGCATCAGGATCAGAGCCGATATCTTTTTCCTCATTTAGTGCCTCCGTTATCCTTTCACGGAAAGGATACTGTAACCGGATCGTATTCGGTCAATTAACAAGATATCTTTATTATATCAGAATACCCGGTCTCCGCGAGACCGGAATGCGCGAAATAGAGTCCTCTAAATGGAAATATTACTTTCTTCTCAGGATCTTTTTCAGGAGCCGTTTGATCCGGGACCGGATTTTTTTGAAGAACACCCGGACCGGATTGGTAAAGAGAATAAATGCCGTGTAGAAACGGTACCTTTTCTCGCGGATACTGTGTTCCTTTCCGTTTCTGACAAAGCTGATCATTTTCCCGTGGATATCACTATCTTTGATTCCACGCTCCGGATTGACACAGTTATCTCCGAGGATCACATACTCGTCCGGAAGCACCTTGATGATCCGGTGAAGGACATACTTATCCTTCCCCCTTGCGAAAAGCACTACATCGCCTCTTTTATATCTGGTCCCGTCATTCTTCTCGATGGTGAACAGGTCTTTCCCCTGTCTTAGAAGCGGCATCATGCTCACGCCGACATTGGAATAGGTGATCCTTCCGTTTTCTTTCAGATACTCTGCGATCGAGGTGTTCATCCCTTTGCTTCTCCGATCATCTTACTCATATATCCGTAGGACACTTCCGCCGCTTCCGGATCCATATTGCACTCAAGACGGAAGAATAAGACATTTTCCTGCATTTTTGACAGGAGCAGGACGGTCTTTTCCAGTGCTTTTATATCGGAGGGACGGTACGACTGCTGAAGGAGCATCGGGAGCGCCTCGCGCTTCTCGATACGATGGATCTCGTTTTCCTTTCCTCTCTCCAGAATGCATATCGCACGCAGCGGTACCTGTATATTATTCCCCAGACGGTGCTTGCCGCACCATGGTGTCCCATAGATGAAGGAGCCTTCCTCACTGACACGGATCAGGGGCTTATCGTCGTTGACCATTACGGCACGTTCGCCGAGGTATTTTCTCCAGAGGGCGGTATGTGTGGACTTTCCCGTTCCGCTTCTGGCGGTAAAGAGGTATGCATTTCCATCTACCGCGACCGAGGAGCCGTGAAAAAGAAACGTATTATACAGAAGCGGGAAACGCTCCGCGATCTTCCGATAGACGGCCAATATCTCGAGGGACCCGTCGGGGCTTCCCTGATAGGCATTGGGACTGATCGCCGCTTCTGCTTCGGCTTTTTTCCGCTCATACTGAAGATCTTCCGGATGAATGACGACATCAAGATCCGGGATCTGCTCCCGGCAAGTATATCCGCGGCAATACTCATGGACATTTCCGAAGAGCGATTCTATCCGTATGACCTTATCCGCGATCTTGTAAAAGCCTATCATTTCTTTTCTCCTAAAAGTTCTTTTCCCACTATACCGAAAAAGCACTGAAACTTCAAGAAATCACTGCCTTTATGCTATGTCTCTTCCAGCATGATATAATCATCTAAAAATATAAAAAGGAGCCCTGTTCATGGCATCCGATAAGACACCACATCGTTCCTCCGGCATCCTCTGGACGATCCGGTATATACTCATCAACGCGACCTACTTCGCTGCGTTCTGCACGATTCACGCATGTGCCGCCGTATTCCTTCTCGGCAACGGTTTTTCGAATACGGAAGTCGGTGTGCTTTTAGCCATCGCCAATATTCTTTCCGCCATCGTTCAGCCGGTGATCGCCGGGATCATCGACAAACAGGGGGCTTTGACGAACCGTCGCTTCATCCTGATCTCGGTCATGACGATCCTTACGGGATCAGTCATTCTTCTTTTCAGCACGAATAACAAGCTCGTGATCTTCCCGGTCTTCGCGCTCATCTACATGATCCAGTTCGCGTATCAGCCGGTCATGACCGCACTCTGCTTCGAATATCAGAAAGCGGGGTGCCGGATCATGTATGGTCTTGCCAGAGGCTTAGGTTCGGCCAGTTTCGCGGTCACTTCCGCATTTATCGGCGGACTCATCGAGGAGCAGGGTATCCGTATCCTTCTTTACATCAACATCATCGTGATGGTCCTGTCCGCTATCCTGGTGTTCACATTTAAAAAGCCGGAAAATACGGGCGCATCTGCTTCAGAAAGCGCGGCAAAAGACGGTTCGCGGAGCAGTTCTCTTCCCGCTTTCATCAAGACCTATCCCGCCTTTTCTCTTTTCCTGGTCGGCGTGGTATGCTTCTTTTTCGCCCACAATATGATCAACGACTTCATGATCCAGATCATCCGGAATCTCGGCGGTGCGGAAAAAGAACTGGGCTATGCCAATTTCCTGCAGGCGATCCTCGAGCTTCCTGTTATGGCGCTCATCGGACTGATCCTCAAGAAGTTCACTTCAAAAGCTCTTCTCCTTTTCTCCGGAGTTGCTTTTCTTATCAAGATCATCATCCTGATCTTCTCGACGAATATGGGACACATGTACATAAGCCAGTCCTGCCAGCTCTTCGCTTATGCTGTCTTTATCCCGGCCGCGGCTTACTATGTCAGTAAGACCATGACAGATCATGATCAGGTAAAAGGACAGGCATTCGTCACCTCCGCGATCACGATGGGTGGTGTATTCTCAAATCTTTTAAGCGGTGTGATCCTCGATAACTTCGGTATCCGTCCGATGCTCATCACCGGAACGGCCGTATGCGCCATCGGTGTCGGAATCGCATTCTTCGCCATGCTCAAGCTCCCCGCGAAAAACGAAAGACAATAACAGGAATCAGAAAACTCACAAAAAGTGAATAAGTTTTCTTGTGCTGGTCCTCGGCTTCGCCTGCGGAGGCACGTCGAAAGCTTTTCACTTTTTCGCAAGTTAATTAGCAGTTTCCTGTATATACGTATTTCAGTTTTTCGCGGGCGATCTCTGCGAGGGAATAGACCACGTCAACATCGGTGGCGGATCGGTCGGTCATATGAAATCTCGGGAAGAAACGGCTTACATGAAGAGGGATCGTATCGCCGGCCGTTTTTCCGTTTTCATCTTTTAAGGATGCGATCCAGGAAGACAGATCTCGCATCTCTTCCTCCGAATCATTCATCCCGGGGACGATCAGGCAGGTCACCTCGACGTGTGCTTTTCGGGCGGCACCGGAGATAAAGGCTTTCGTCATCTCAAGATCTCCGCCGAGCACCTCCCGGTATGTCTTTTCACTGAAACACTTAAGATCGATATTCATCGCATCGATAAAGGGAAGGATCTCCGAGAGCACCTCTTCCGATGCGGTCCCATTGGACACAAGGACATTTTTCAGTCCTTTTTCATGTGCAAGTTTCGCGGTATCTCTCACAAATTCATAGCCCACGAGCGGCTCGTTATACGTAAAAGCGATGCCGATATTCCCTTCGGATCGGTACTTCTCCGCGATCCTGACAAGGAGCTCCGGTGTGAGAGTCTCTGCTGTATCGGAAAACTCTCTTGCCTCCTCTCCCCAGGAGATCTCGCTGTTCTGGCAGAATGGGCATCTCAGATTACATCCGTAAGATCCGGCTGAGAGGATCTTCGTTCCGGGGAAGAAACGGCGCAGCGGCTTTTTCTCGATGGGATCGAGCGCAAGAGATGTGATGCGTCCGTAGTTTGCCGCGGTGACCTTTCCTCCGACGGAAATACGCGCACCGCAAAACCCGGTCTGCCCTTCTTTAAGTTCACACTGCCGGAAACACACATGACACTTCGTCATCTTTTTCTCCCAACTCAGGTATGGCGGACAACTTCGAAACGCTGCAGGAAATAGTTCTCATGGGGCTGGATCCCGCCCTTATGCATCGCGATCGACACCTGCTCCTCCGGTGTATCCACGCCATCGAGATCCGGCAGCAGAAGTCCTCTTCTTCCATCTCTCGTAGAGACGATCACGCCATAACGCTTGACGTCGAGCTGCTCCATCGAATCGATATTTTCAGGTTCTCCAAGCACATCCACATTGATCTCAAGCCACGGAAGTTCATCTTCCGATATCGGATCAAATCTCGGATCTCTCGTACTGGCGCTGATGGCATTTCTCACGATCTCCCGGGCCAGGTTTTTCTCGGTAGGTCCGATCGTCCCGATGCATCCTCTGAGTTTTCCCTGTTTATGTATGGATACAAAAGCACCCGCCCGTCTTCCGGTCATATCCTCCGGAAGATCCTTCTCTTCCGGCTTTATTATTTCTCCTGTACGGATATAGGTATCGATCGTTTTTCTTGCCAGACGGACATATGCATCCGACGACGCGATCTGCTCCTGTATCTCTTTTGCTTTCTCTTTCAGGTGGATCTCCAGAAATCTTCTTTCCGGATCTTTTTCATCACCGTCCGGATAGAAAGTGCAGATCCCGTATCCGACACCGGTAACATCTTCGTGGGAAAGTTTCTCGACTCGGACTTTCTTTCCGTCCCAGGCACCCGCCATGATGACGAAAGAGCGGTGACCACACTCGGCCGCCTTATCGCAGAAGGCTTCGTCGAATCCGAATAATTCGCCAAAAGCACCTCTCCCCATGACGTCCATGATACGCTCGTCATACTGCGGTCCTTCTTTCGCAAATCCATATGGTCCGTAGTCCTGAAGTTTGTGGGACAGGTCTCCACTTCCGACGATCACGGTCTTTCTTCCCAGCGCATCAATGGCC
>DFFH01000028.1:50711-57883 GCA_002368805.1 Mageeibacillus sp. UBA3781
AACCACAGCGGCACCATCGTGCCATGATCGAGTTCCGGTTCCTCCTCCCCCAGTGTGCCGCAGGGGAAGTCCTCGGAATACGCGATCTCAGATATCTTATCGACAAGATCCTCGTCATAGTCTTCAGAGAATTTCACGCCCGGCGCACGAAAACCCGCAAAGGAACCCTTCGCATGTTTGCCGGGAGATATATGGAAATAATCGGCATAAAGTGTCGCATGCGGGCTTGTGATGATGATCGTTTCCGGTGAAAACGATGCGATCTCCCCGGCGACTCTCTCATAGGAGCGGATCGTCTTTTCAACCTGTTTTTCCCCGCCGCGCCCGACTTCGGGAACGATGAGGGGCGGATGCGGGACCATAAATGACGCTAAAACCGGCATAAGATCACCTACCTGACTTACAAGTGCTTTTCGATAGGAAGAAAAGCGGTTATTACTTCCCGATCGGTTCTCCCTTCGAGTTAAAGAGCGGGATGCCGTCCAGGAACTTGATATCATCTCTCTTCTGTGCGTCGCCCTCGGCAAGTACGCAGACTTTTCCGGTAACGGTGCCGCCGCACATCTCGATCATTTTTTCCATCGCATGGAGAGATCCGCCCGTCGAGATAACGTCATCGACGATCAGGATACGCTTGCCGCGGATCATGTCTGCATCGTCGCGGCCGAGATAGAGCTTCTGCACACCTCTGGTCGTGATCGACTCATCTTCAACACAGATCGGATCCGGCATATAGGTCTTCATGCCTTTTCTTGCGACGAAATACTTCTTGGCATGACTCTGGCGGGCCATCTCATGCGCCAGCGGGATACCCTTCGCCTCGGCAGTGAAAATATAATCATACTCTTCGCGCGGGACGAGCTTTAGAAGTTCCGTCGCACACGCAGTCGTGATCTCCGCATCTCCAAAGCAGATAAATGCGGCAATATATAGGTCATCAGCAATCGCACAGAGCGGGAGATCTCTTTTGAGTCCCGCGATTTCCATCGTATATTTCATCTTTATTCTCCTCCGGCGAAGTTTTCTGCTTCGTAAGTGTATTCTACACTAATCCGAGGAAATCCGCATCATCAGCGTGTAAACTTGCTGATAAACTTCCACGCTTCTTCGCAGCTGTGGTGACGGCACTCATGGATCTGGTTTCCGACACTTGCCAGCGCGGTCCGGCATACCCCGTCCTCACTGTCGAAGTAGTGGATCGTCAATGTATCGTCACGGGATTCATCGTATACTTTCTCGATGCGGTCCCCCGGTACGCCCCAGATCGGATCCTCCCAGGAATCCTTATCCTCAAATTTCAGATCCGCGAAGTTCTTCTTCAGTTTATTAACGCCCGCCAGATACTGGACACGCTCGAGGGACGACTCTGCCTGGAACGGCAGTTCCGGAAGATGTGACTTCTCACCACCGGAATAGAATACCGGTACCGGCACGGTCTTATTGATATTCTCTTTGCACGGCTTTCCGAAGAAGGTGGTATATACCGGGAACAGCGCACTGCACGGCATCACGCCTGCGAATACTTCCGGATACTCCTGGAACAGATCCCACGTCTTCCCGGAACCCATCGAGAAGCCTGTGCCGTAGATGCGTTTTTCATCGATATTATAGCGTTTTTTCAGTCCTTCGATGACCTCGATCGCTTCCGTTGCCGTGACAAACTGATGGTTCTCGATCGATACGAAGAGGAATCCGTACTTGTGCGCGATGCGCCACCATTCCGCGACAAATGTCAGATACATGGAGGAGTCTCCGCCGCCATGGCATCCGAACACCAGCGGAACCGGTCCGTTATCGAAGATACCGTTATTGTAGTAGGCAAAATATCCGACCTTGTGATTCTCCGGTTTTCCGGGGATGAACTCATTATCATCTGATGTTTTTACAAGTACCGATCCGACATCTTCTGTCATACCCAGAGCGGGGAAATCCGGTTCGAATTCGATCTTCCCGCACCACATCTTAAACTTCCATACGAACGAATCGAAGTCCTTGATATACTCGGCCGTCTCCTTGACCAGAAGATTATCGCATTCTTCAAAAGCACTGTTCACTTCCGCGCTGTTTCCGACAGACAGGATCGCGATATCTTTTCTTTCCACGTCCGGAACGACACTCAGATTCTCCATAGAGCACATTGCCGGCGTGATCTCACCCGGACCCCAGAGATACTGTCCCTGAAGTGTCTTAAGAAGATTCTTTGCCACATAATCCGCGGACTTTCCGAAGCTGTAGATATCCGCGCGGAAGATCGCACCTCTGGCGAAGAATCCTTCAAAGGTCTGCGTGAAGAAGTTGAAGTTCTCGACGATGCCGTCTTTATACACAGGGATCATCTTGATCTCGGCAATGACCGACGCATAGAAGCTCTCATCCGCGCCTTCCCATCCGCCTTCCGCCTTCGGATAGACGAAGATCACGCTGCTATCCACACGCGAAGCGATCTTCGAAAGACCGGTCTTCTTTGCAAAATCAACCTCCGCATCTCTGTCCATCTTCTCTTCTTCGAATACCAGAAGAAGCGGAGCTCGAAATGTATAGTTATTGGTCTGTCCGTCGATATCCGTATCCGGTACGAAGACCTTCATGTAAAAGTCCGAAAATTCATTTTCCCAGTACTTACCGCCGTTTACTTCCACCACGGCCGGGCGCTCCATCATCGGCATATTAAAAACCTCCATCTATTCCTAATAAACTTCCATTCCCAATATACCATTCCGAAAAGAATAACTGATAGGTCGAAACTCAACCAAATTCCCCGACAACTTATAGGGAGATAAGAATCTCTGCTGTAAAACACCCGTCGTTAAAACTTAGCTTCAGATCGTATCCGAGGGCGCGAAGATTATTATCCGCGATCGATAATCCCAGCCCGGTCCCGTTTTCGCCTCTGGCGCTCTCGCCTTTTACGAAAGGCTTTTTCAGTGACTCGGCATCCTCGATCTTTTCATCCGTCTGATTCCTAAAAGTGACCTTCTCCGAAGAGATCCTTATCTCCACTTCAGAATTCTCCGATGCGTATTTCGCGCTGTTTCCGACTATATTCTCCACAGCCTGGCGCAGCATCGCTTCATCCGTAATCATCTCGCATGGTGTATCCACAGTGACATTCGTCCGGATCTTATTCACTTCGAAAAGTTTTTCAGACTTGGAGATAGCTCCGCGCACCATCTTTTCCATATCCACATATACCGGTTCGGGAGTATGTGTGCTTCCTTCACTCTTGGAAAACTGAAGGATACTCTCGACCATCCGGTTCATCTCCGATACATTTTCCCGGATCTTTTCCGCATAGGAATTCTGCTCTTCTTCCGTAGCGCCCTCCATACTTTCTGCGTATGCCGAGATTGTTGCCAGCGGCGTCTTCAGATCGTGCGCCATCGCTTCTGTCGTCTTTTTCCGGTAGTCAAAGATCTCCCAGACCGTTTTTCTTCTGTGATAGAGGATCTCCGAGATCACAAGTCCGATCAGAAGTCCCGATATAGCAGATCCCACCAGCACGACCGGTGTTGTATAAGGAAATATCTCGAGAAGTTTATATGGCCGGAAGTCCGAATAACGGAACTCATACGCCGGAGGATCATCTTTTGAAGCCGCTCTTTCAACATTCGGAAGCACCGTATCCGCTCCCTCTCTGGAAACACTTCCTGACATTATTCTTGAAAACTCGATCCCGGGGATCCGTTCAAACCCATCCGGAATGGTGCGTCCAAGTGTACAGTTTATAACATCGACCTCATCATTGATAAGAGAACTGCTGCTTTTGTACACGGTAACGATTTCCGGGATAAACTTGTGCGTTTCTCTATTGATAAAAACACTCCCGAATTCGTAGGTATAATCCGCAAGACCATCCTCTTCCTCATGGAAGATCCTATATAGAGTATCCGAAGAAGCAAGGATTTCTTCCGGAAAAGACAAATCATATTTCTCCGTGACCGGAGAAAGCCATGATTCATCCTCAAGGAAATAGTACTCCGTATTGCTTTCTTCATTTTGAATTCTTTCGGGATCAGTAATACCGATTATGGAAAAATAACCGCGAGGTGCCTCATATGTTTTTTCCCCGTTTACCCATACTTCCGCATGGCCCCCCCGGCCACTCTGGCTTCCGAATGCCGAAAGGATATACAGATCTCTTACCGCCAAATTCATGTATTTGTCAGCCAAATCCGTATTCCCTCTGTTTTTGTATGCAAGGTAGTGGAAAAGAGCATCGGATACCTGGAATGTTTGACTATCGTATATATTTTCCGCGTCGGAATTAATTTCATCCAGTCTTTTTTTGAGATAGATCCCCCCCGCAGCTAGTGAGATCACCACGCACAGCGCCGTACATTTCAAAAAGATCGGGAGAAACTTCGGTTTTTTTATGGTCCTTCTTTTCTTGATGGATCCGTTTTTCCTTTTCAGATCCATAGTTTTATTTTCCATATAGCCCTCCTTTGAGTACCACCGGCGCTTACGGTACGATCTTGTAGCCGCCGCCGATCACGGTCTTAACGGAGTTCCCATGAGGTCCCAGTGCTTTTCTTAACTTCTTAATGTGGTTATCCACGACGCGGTCGGATCCTTCAAAATCCGCGCCCCACACCAGATCCAGAAGTTTTTCTCTTCCGAGGACATGGCCCTGATTCTCCATAAGAACCTTCAGGAGGAAGTATTCTTTCGGGGCAAGTTCGACTTCATCGTTTCCGCACAGGACCTGCATCCTGGACGGAAAGATGCGGATCGTCCCGCAAGACAGGACCTGATCTTTCTTAGTTCCGTCCATGGACCTGGCAAGAAGTGCCAGGCACTTCGCATAGAGCACCTTGAGTGAAAATGGCTTGACCATATATTCGTCCGCGCCGATCCCATATCCCTTCAGGATATTGTCCTCGGTCCCCAATGCTGTCAGGAAGACGATGGGACAGTTGCTCTTTCTTCTCAGGATCTTACAGATGTCGAAACCGGAAGGTCCCGGCAGCATAATATCCAGAATAGCGATATCGTAGTCATTCTTCTCCACGAGCTGTAATCCCTGAAAGCCGTCTTTTGCCGTATCCACGATCCACGTGCCTTCCTTGGCAAAAAATGCGGCAACGAGTTCTCTAAGCTGTGTTGAATCTTCTACGACCAACAGTCTCACCATAACCCCAATTTCCTCCTAGTCATTATGGTACGGCACCGATGTATCCTCTTTATATCCTGTCCGGTTTATTTTTCTGCCTGATACAGGCCACCCATGATCTTCTTAAGATTATTCATGAAATAGATATACTCCCGGTCTGTATTCAGATGCTCGAGTATGACCGGCATATCCGGATCAAGCGCGTGCATTTTCTCTGCATAGTAGCGCAGAGGGAATTCGCCCTGTCCCGGCGCACACTCCTGCAGCTGGAGCGTATATTCCTCCTTGAGATGAACATCTTTGATATGGCAGCTCCGGATCCTGTTTCCGAGGAGTTCCACGCATCTATCGACAAATGCCTCCGGCTGGAAATAGCGCTCCTGGGAGTTGACCATATTGATGATGTCCATATGCACGGCGAAGCGGTCACGGTTGACTTCTTCGATGAGCCTCACATAGTCCTCCGGTCCGGTCGGGATCATCCACGGCATCGGCTCGAGTGTAAAGTACGTATTCTTCACTTCCGCACGGTCGATGATCTCCTGCACCATTTTTACTGTTTCCAGTCTTGCTTCTTTCGTGAAGTTTTCTCTATAGTGTCCGTCCCATCTCGCGCCAAAAGCACCCGCCACGTTCACGGCGCATCTTGCCCCGAGACGGTCTGCCAGTTTGAGCTGGGCGATACAGTATTCCCGGTTCTTTTTCCGGGTTTCCGGATCCATATCGAGGGCATTTCTCCAGATACCGACTTCCGCGATCAGGAGGTCATGTGCTTTTGCCGCATCTTCGTATTCCCGGATTTTCTCCTCCGGATCATCGGCGGAAAGCGGAAATACCACCGCACGGCAGCCAAGCTTCACCTGGTTCTTCGCCCATTCTTCCGCTGTTTCATGTTTTAATGGAGAGGATGTTCCTAATCTCATTTCGTATCTCCTTTAACTCACTGCAAAATGCTTAACCAATTGTACACAACTTGCCGCGAAGAATATATCCTATCTTCTCATAACAGGCATTTGAAGCTACATAATCTGCATCGGTATAAAGCATCGGTACATATCCTGCTTCCTTCACTTTCATCGTAACCTGATAAACAAGGTTTTCCGCATAATGTTTTCTGCGATACTCAGGGCGTGTGAACACAAGGTTTATCGATGCCATATCTCCGGCTGGCGCATACTTACAGCTTGCTACGCTCCGCCCCTTTTCATCCTTCCAAAGATACATATTTCCTGTGTTGATAAATGCTTCTGCATCTTCACGGTAACCATTATTATCCTTTTGATCAATGCCGATTTCCTCGTGGAACACCGACAGAAACTCAACTACCTCTTCTAAGTCTTTCATCTCACAACGGTATATCTCTCCCTCTGCCTCTGTTTTCGGTTTGACAGGGTTAAGACAGTCATATGCAAACATATTTGTGGAGATTTTCAACTCTAATCCATCTTCCGCTGCTCGTCTTATGAAATACTCTGCAAGAGAATACTTAATGTTAAAGTGATATTCTCCGGTGAGTAACTTTTTTTCTTTGGCCAGCTGATAGGCCCTTTCCATTTCCTCTCCTGATGCATCATCTGCTGTCCAGATCCAGACCGGAAACGGATGTCCTGTAAAGCAAAGGATCAGTCTCTCATGGTCAGTCAGAAGCAGGGCACATTTTCCGCCCATGATCCGCTTAAGAACAAAAAAAGTATATTTGTCTGAATCTAAAAGTTTGTAGTCTCTTTCATCAATATAAGTGTCCATCATAGTTTTACCAGCACCTCCCATCTACCATTACGCTTACCGTTCTCTCTGCGAATCAATCCTTTTTCCTGCATTTCAACTGTCCGTGTCTTTATCGTTCTTTCCGATTTACCAATTATCCCGGCCAATTCTTTCTGCGTTATCGAAGGATTCTTTAGTAATTCCTTTAAAATCGCCAATTCCTCCAAAGTGCAATTATTGCACTTTGAGCCGTCTCCTATTGCACTTTGAATTGCACTTTGTGCCTTATAATCCACATGGATAAATCTGTTCTTTAGTTCATTCTGATACCCCATCAGAAGATTTTCAAAAA
>DFFH01000042.1 GCA_002368805.1 Mageeibacillus sp. UBA3781
GATGTCAGATCATCTTCTCGGAGAGCTTCACTCCGCCGAGGATATGGAAGTGTACATGCTTCACCGTTTGTCCGCCGAATTCGCGGCAGTTGTTGATGATCCTGAATCCTTCATCGATGCCCGTCGCCTTGACTACTTCCGGAACCGCATCCAGAACATCACCGAGCGCTTCTTTTCCTTCTTCAGAGGAAGCCATATCGAGAATATCGTCGAAGTGCTTCTTCGGAACGATCAGGACATGTACCGGAGTCGCAGGATTAATATCCTTAAATGCCAGCACCTTATCATTTTCAAAAACTTTGGTCGAAGGGATCTTGCCCTCTACGATATCACAGAATAAACACATGGTTCCTACCTCCTGATAATGTGTATCTTCAAACTTGCCGCTCCTGCGGGAACTTGCAGGAACGGCAAGCAAACATGCAATTAAAGCATCTTCTCGAGTTCGGTCTTCACTGCAGCAAGTGCATCGTCGATACCGGAAGGATTCTTACCGCCGGCCTGTGCCATGTTCGGACGTCCGCCGCCGCCACCGCCGACGATCGGAGCAACTGCCTTGATGAGGTTACCGGCGTGCGCACCGGCCTTCACTGCGGAATCGGTCGCCATGATGACGATATTTGCCTTGCCGTCGATCGCAGACATCAGCGCGATGACACCATCGCCGAGCTTATCCTTCAGCTGGTCACCGAGATCACGCAGCGCGCCCATCTCGACATTTTCAAGCTTCGCAGCAAGAAGTTTCACACCCTTGACATCGACTGTCTGTTCGAGCGAATCACCGAGCGCATCCTTGGCTGCCTGGGACTTCAGAGACTCGATCTCGGAGTTTGCCGCCTTCAGGTCTTTCTGCAGGTGCTCGATCTTCGCGATGATCTCGGACGGATTTGCCTTCAGAAGCTTCGCGGCTTCTGAAAGTGTGTTCTCGAGATCCTTGTAATATGCCATTACAGCATCACCTGTCAGAGCTTCGATTCTTCTTACGCCGGCAGCAACACCGGACTCGGACAGGATCTTGATGCTCTGGATCTGGGAAGTATTGCTGACGTGCGTACCACCGCAGAGCTCCACAGAGAAAGCTTCCTTAAAGTCTGCTTCCGTATCACCGGAAGTACCTTTACCCATACTTACGACACGGACGGTCTCGTGATACTTCTCACCAAAGAGAGCCATCGCACCGGTCTTACCTACTTCGGAAAGGCTCATCTCATCGGTTCTTACCGGAAGAGATGCCGCGATCTCGGAATTAACGATCTTCTCGACTTCCGCGATCTGCTCCGCCGACATGGAAGCGTCATGGGAGAAGTCGAAACGCAGACGGTCCGGTGTAACAAGAGATCCCTTCTGCTCGACGTGATCGCCGAGGACGATCTTCAGTGCTTTTTGCAGAAGATGCGTCGCGGAGTGGTTCTTACATGTATTATCACGGTTCTTATTCTCGACAGAGATCTTCGCCTGCTGTCCGACACGGATCGTTCCCTTGGCAACATAGCCGGTGTGGCCGATCTTCGTCTCGCCGATGTGGATCGCCTCTGTAACGACGAATTCTCCGTCATTTGTAACAATGTTACCCTTATCACCGACCTGGCCGCCCATGGTTCCATAGAGGCAGGTAACGTCTGTGATGATGGTACCCTTCTGGCCTTCGGAAAGTTCTTCCTTCAGAGAGGACTCATCAGCTGCCGCGATGATCTTACCTTCGCATTCTCTCTTCTCATAACCGACGAACTCTGTCTTGATGCTCTCATCAAGATCATCAAAAACACCTGCCGATGTGCTGAGCTTCGCGGAGAAGTTCTGGCTGTCACGTGCCTTCTGCTTCTGCTCTTCCATCGCAGTCTTAAATCCGTCTTCATCAACGGTAAGTCCTTCTTCTTCCGCCAGCTCGACAGTCAGTTCGAGCGGGAATCCGAATGTGTCGTAGAGATAGAAAGCATCACGGCCGGACAGTGTTTTCTTTCCGGAAGCAGCTGTCTCGTCAAGGATCTTCTTAAACTCTTTCATGCCGTTCTCCAGCGTACTCTCGAAACGCTCGATCTCCTTGGTCAGTTCATTCAGAACGAAGTCCTTGTTCTTAACCAGATTCGGGTAGCTGTTGGAATATACATCGATGTAGATTCCTGCGACCTTCAGGATATTCTCCTTCTTCAGGTTCAGCGCTCTCGCGTGTCTTACGGCACGGCGGATGAGACGGCGGAGAACATAGCCTGCGCCGGCATTCGACGGAACAAGTTTTGCAGGATCGCCGATGAGCATGACGCCTGTTCTGGTGTGATCCGCCAGGATACGCATGGAGCGTGTCAGTTTCTCGTCCGAATCGTACTTCACACCGGAAGCCTCCTCGATATAGGCGATCGCCGGAGCATGAAGATCGATCTTATATACATCGTCCAGACCATTAAGGAATGCCAGGATACGCTCGAGGCCCCAGCCTGTATCTACATTTTTCTGGGCAAGAGGCGTCAGGGTTCCGTCCTGATGCTTCTCATACTGCATAAATACGTCGTTACCGATCTCGGTATATTTGCCGCAGTGGCATCCCGGGCCGCAGTCAGGACCGCAGGCAGGAATGTCCTTTACATAGAACATCTCACTGTCCGGGCCGCACGGACCGTACTCCAGTCCCCACCAGTTATCCTCGGCAGGAAGATAGAAAATATTCTCCGGCTTAAATCCGGACTCGATACGGTATTTCGCACCCTCTTCATCTCTCGGGGCATTCTCGTCACCGGCGAAAACGGTCGCTGCCAGGTGATCCGCGTCAAAGCCGAAGAGCTCGGTCAGGAGCTCGAAGCTCCACTGGCATCTTTCTTTCTTAAAGTAGTCGCCCAAAGACCAGGAACCCATCATCTCGAAGAAGGTACCGTGGCTCTTATCACCGACAGAGTCGATATCATTTGTACGGACACATCCCTGTACGTTACAGAGTCTTGTACCGAGAGGATGCTTCTGGCCAAGAAGATAAGGCATCAGCGGCTGCATACCGGCGACGTTGAACATTACGCCCGTCGATCCGTCAGAAACCAGCGATACGGCGCCGACATCCACATGACCGCGGTCGATATAGAACTGCTTCCATGCATTTCTCAATTCATCAGAGGTAAACTTTCTCATTCGTTTCGTCTCCTTTACAAAAAGCGAGGCACGCCCTTGATTTCGCGTGCCTCGTAATTTTACACGATTTACAGAAGAAAATCTATATATAATAAGAAAACCTACGATTCAAGTGCTTTTCGCAGATGATCGTGATACATATCGCGGATCCTCTTGGGGCCTGCGACCGTGAAACCGCCCTCATACTGGGAGATCCAGGCAAAAAACGTCGGACTGACATTGACGCTGACATTTGCCTGCAGATATTCGGGATCTTTCGGATCCGGATGGACAGCCACATCCTGCTCAAAACGGTCGTAAAACTGTGTCAGCAGGTCTTTTCTGAAACGGATCAGGACCGTCGCTGTCTCCGCGCCGAACATGCTGAAAGATTCCTCCATGTGCTTGGCGACACTGAAGCCCTTTGGCGGCTTGACCAGCGGGATCTTCTCATCGACGGCGACCTTCTTCATGCGGTCGATACGGAAGTGACGGATCTTATCTTTTTCCCCTTCCGGACTCTGCTCCGGACGGACACCGATACAGTAGTAAAATCCGTTGTTCCAGACCATCGCGAACGGATGGAGGATGTACTTCATGCCATCATGCTTGAGGACCTCGCCCTCTCCGAATTTATACTCGATATACTGGAAAGTCACCGGGTGTTTCGAAGCCATGGCACGCCGGATCGTGCTGACGGTGTAGATGAAGTCATTATTCGTCGAGTGATGGCGTCCGATATAGTGGATCTGCTCATTCAGTTCTGCCGCCCGGCCCGAAGATGTCAGGCTTTTGAGCTTTTTGATCACGCCCGCCTTTTTCTTCTCTGTCATAAAGCCTGCAGAC
The DNA here is from genome assembly GCA_002368805.1 of Mageeibacillus sp. UBA3781. Classification (GTDB taxonomy): domain Bacteria; phylum Bacillota; class Clostridia; order Saccharofermentanales; family Saccharofermentanaceae; genus Scatonaster. The sequence goes on from DFFH01000042.1 coordinate 3,940, forward strand.
TCGACAGCATCGATCAGGATCATGATCTCCTCCAGTTCGAAATCGCGGTCCTCGATGTAGTATCTCGGGGTCCTGGTACTGCTCTTTTCGACAGGGATCGAAGAGTCCTCGAGTGCACGGAGATCGTCGTACAGCGTTTTTCTGTTTACGGGAAAACCGGCTTTCTCGAGTCTGCCGATAATATCCTGGATAGACAGTCCATGCTCCGCATCAGTTTCCTTCTGAAGTATATCTAAAAGACAAAGAAGCCTGCCTCTGCCATTTTCCCGGTTCGCCATTTTCCCACCTCCGTAAAACGATCTGCCTACATTTCTACTATACCACTAAATCGCTTGAAAACAGTCATTCCCGAGGGCAGGTCCGCAGATGGAAGATATAGAAGATTTTTCATCGCGCGCGTGTTATAATATTTAGGCTATTTTTCAAAACACATGGGAGGGTATCCATGAATTCCATCTATAAAGACATTGCCGTAGCGGCACCGAAGATCCTTCTTCCGAAGAAAGGAACAGATCTTAGCAAGTGGGCAGTTATCGCCTGCGACCAGTTTACATCCGAGCCGAAGTACTGGGAGGATGTAGAGAAAACTGTAGGAGATGCGCCTTCTACTCTTCGTATGTTCCTGCCGGAAGTATACCTCGAGAAGGAGACTCCTGAACAGATCGATCAGCGTCTTTCCAATATCACTGCATCCATCAACGATTACATCGATCAGGGGATCCTGACCGAGCTCGATCCGGGATTCATCGTCCTGAACAGAAAAACGAAATATAACGAGTCCCGTCTCGGCCTGATGCTCGCACTCGACCTCGAGCAGTATGACTTTACACCTGGCAACAAGAGCCGCATCCGTGCGACCGAGGGCACTGTCCTGTCCCGTATTCCTCCGCGTGTACGTATCCGTGAGCGCGCTCCGATCGAGATGCCGCACATCATGGTACTGATCAACGATCCGGGAAGAACAGTGATCGAGCCTGCTTACCACGATCTTTCGATGGATGAGGGAGACCTGGTTTACGATACAGATCTCATGATGGAGGGCGGTCATATCAAGGGATACTACGCCAAGGCGGATTCCGAGATCGCCAAGGGGATTATCTCCGCGCTAAAAGCACTTCTCGCTTCTTCCGAGGATGGTTTCCTCTTTGCTGTCGGCGATGGCAACCACTCTCTTGCAACTGCCAAGAAGCACTGGGAGAACATCAGAGAAACACTTCCCGAAAATGAGCGTGAGGATCATCCGGCACGTTACTGCCTCGTTGAGATCGTGAATATCCACGATAACGGTCTGCAGTTTGAGCCGATCCACAGAGTGACCTTCGGCCTGACGAAGGAAAAACTCATGAATCAGGCAAATGAATACTTCGCTTCCCAGGAGATCCGATTCTCCGATGCGGGTGCTTTTGCCAAGGAAGGAACATCTGACGGATCCCAGACGATCCTCGTTACCGACGGATACGAAGACTTCACGATGATCATCGGAAAGCCTTCCCACACACTCGCCGTCGGTTCCCTGCAGGGTTTCCTTGACTCGATCGAGTCCGATGCCATTCACACTGACTATATCCACGGAGAAGATTCCGTCCGTTCACTCAGCGGTTCCGACAAGCTCGGATTCCTGCTTCCGGATGTTTCGAAGAATTCTTTCTTTGAGACGATCAGCAAGGAAGGCGTCTTCCCGAGAAAGACTTTCTCCATGGGTGAAGCCGTCGAGAAGCGTTACTACTTAGAGGCAAAGAAGATCTAAAGGAGACATCATGGAGGAAAAGACTTCGATCTGTGTTATTGGCGCCGGTCTCTCCGGCCTGGTCTGTGCCTATAAGCTGGCGCAGGCCGGATTCCGCGTCCAGGTCGTCGAGCAGCAGTCCACACCGGGCGGCATGCTGGCCTGTTCCCGTCTGGGCTCCGAATACATCGAGCTTCTGCCGCACCACATCAGGAAATCCGACCGTGCCCTGATCTCTCTTCTCAAAGACCTCGGTCTTTCTGACGAACTGCAGTGGTATGATTCCCTCTGGTACGGTAAAGCCAGCAAGAAGAAACTCGGCTATCTCGATAACGGGTTCCATTCCCTGCTTTCCGCACTCGTGCAGGAGATCACGGACCGCGGCGGCATCATCCAGTACGGATATACCGTTTCCGATATTCTAAGAAACGAAGATCCTTCGCGTCCGCGCTACCGCGTACAGTGCGTACTGGCGGACTCGTCTTCTATCTTTCTCGAGTGCGACACGATCCTCTATACCGGATCCTGCCGAAATCTCGTACATATCACACATGCCCTGAACATGCCGACAGATTTCCGTGATTCCCTGATGGACGTAACCTATCAGGCAAACATGTGTCTTCTGATGCTCATGAAATCACCATTTACGGAGTGCTATTCCAGACAGCTCCCGAATGACGAACCATTCCAGCGTCTGATCCAGCACACGAGCATGGTCGGTGAGCGCCGCTACGGCGGACATGTCCTGTACCTTTCCGGAAGTTTCCTGACTTCTGCACCGCTTTGGACCGCATCCGATGCGGACGTATTTAAGACATTTTTCAAGAGACTTCAGTATATGAATCCGAGCGTAACGAGAAGCGCTGTCCGCACATGGCGTCTGACACGCACCCGCTACGCCAAGCCGCTCAACCATCCGCTCGATGAGTTCCAGCAGCCTGTGGAAGGACTCTATGTCTGCAGTCTCGCCATGACCCCGAGCCCGGCCGAGGACTCGAAATTCCGTATGGATGCCTGTGTATCGCAGGCGAACACAACCGTTGCCAGGATCAAGGAGGATTTTTCGCGTGAAAAAAAGCTCGAGATCGACGCACAGTGATACCGGGAATAATACGGTCCGCGTCGCACATATAACTACAGCAAATTCACTGCTTGAAGATGCAGAAGAAATAGCAAAAAGCGAAAAGCAGAGCAGTTCTTTCCGCGAACGGGTGTCGCATCTTGAACTTCAGAATGTAGAACTCCGTTCTATACTTCCACGTTTTCTTCTCTTGCTCGCTCCCGCGCTTCTGGCTTTTCTGGCTGGCTATTTTCTCAAGCAGGATCACGCGGATTTCTTCTGCTGGTGGGGGATCCTGTATCTCTATGGATGGGCGGCATTTCCGCTCGTAGCGCATTTTTTCCGCGGATTCGTATCCGCCGGATACAGCTTTTCCAAGATACTCGGTGTCCTTCTTACCACGGGTGCTCTATGGCTGATCTCTTATCTTAAGATCTTCGAATCATTCAGCCGTCCGATGACCTGGGTCATGTTCTTTCTTTTGGCGATCGTCAGCTGGGGGATCCCAAAGACAAGAAATGCAGCCTTTTCCGCGCTGTCGGATAACTCGAACCTGGCACACATTCTTTTTGAAGAAGTGATCTTCATCGCTGTCCTCACGTTCCTGTGTTTCTGCAGAGGACTCTCACCGATCATCAACGGCGAAGAGAAGATCATGGACTTCGCTTTTATGAACTCCATGCTCCGCTACGACGGACTTCCTGCCAAGGATCCGTGGCTTGCCGGACAGCCGATCAACTACTATTACTATGGCCAGTATCTTTTCTCCTATCTTGTAAAGATGACCGGGATACGTTCTTCAGTCGGGTATAACCTTTCGATGTGTACCGCCATCGCATTCCCGTTCATGTCCGCCTATGCGCTCGGGCAGCTCTTCATCGACGCTCTCCGTCTCAAAAAAGACTGCAAGGTATCGATCCACTACCTGCCTTTCGCCGGCCTTCTTTCGGGCCTGTGCACGATGTTTTTCGGCAACTCGCACTCCTTCTTCTATGATGAGCAGAGCATCGGAAACAAGGTGCTTTTCTGGAAGATATGGAAAGGACTCGGTGTCAATGTCGGAAATACCGGAAACTTCTTCTATCCGAACTCCACACGTTTTATCGGACATAACCCGGATCTATACACAGATGGTCTTGCCGATAAAGCAGACTGGACGATCCACGAATTTCCGTTTTATTCTTACCTGATCTCAGACCTGCACGCGCACGTCGTCAGCCTGACGATCGTGCTTCTCATCATCGCCTTTATGTTTATCGCTGTCTATCACGCGAAGCATCCGGAAAAAGCACTGAACTCGATGTGCAGACGTCATAACTTTACGAAGGATCTGGTATCGGAGATGAGCTACATCTTCCGTCCGGAGTTCTTCCTGTGTGCATTCTTTCTCGGCCTTGCACAGATGTGCAACTACTGGGATTTCCTCATCTACTTCGTTTTCTGTGCGATGGGTCTTCTGGTATATTTCGGACGAAGGTCCACTTTCCTTTTCACCTTCAGCAGCGTCCTGATATTCATCTTCGACGCCGGCGCGATCCTCGGTATCTATCTGAAGTTCTCGAATAACGTATTTCTTCATATCTGCCTGCAGATCGCAGTATTCATGATCGCCTACATGCTCTCGACGGTATTCCCGTCCGCACTGTCACGTACCGGTACCGCCATGGCCATGCTCTTCTCGCTGTCATGTGCCATCGCACTGTCGTTTAATTACAACTTCGATATGATCTCCAACTCCATCAAGCTGGTTGATAGACACACTTCTCTCTTCCAGTTCATGATCCTCTGGCTGATCCATATCCTGGTGCCGCTTTCGCTCATCGCGCTGGTTGTCTTCACCGAGCGCCACGCATACAAGCGCACAAAACTTCCGGTGCTCCCTGCGCCGCTTGATCTGAAGCGTCCGGACAGATCCGATGCTGCATCGAAGAATCACGATCCTTCACGCGCTTCCGTCCGTTCTTCACGGATCGCTACACTCGAGGACGATCCGGATATGTCTTCTGATGAGATCGACAGGATCGTCACGGATGACACCGCCTCCGATTCGGATGCCGGTGTGATCGATGAGACATCAGATGACAGTGCTTTTGAAGAGGAAGAGGACAGATCCGCTCCTAGATTCCTTCTGATGATCATCTCTTTCTTCAAACTGATGGACTATCACTTCGCAAGATTCGGAGATATGCTCCTTTGCAAGTTCTTCCGGAAAAGATCGATCATCGATATCTTCATGGTCGGAACCAGCATCGTCGGCTTTATGATGATCCTCGCTCCGGAGATCATCTACGTCCCTGATATTTACGGCGCTAACAACCAGCGCGCCAATACGATGTTCAAGTTCACCTTCGCCGGATTCGTGATCCTTTCTCTGGTCATCGCCTATACCATCTTCCGGTTCATGGCCCATGTCACCAAGCAGGGAAATCTTTCGAACTGGGGACTTGCGGTCTCGATTCTGCTTCTTGTTCTGGTCATCATGATCCCCGGCCACTATACGCTCCGCGCGCTCGATCAGCGTGTCGGCGATATCAAGATGTCGAGATATATCGGCCTCGACGGTACCGCTTATCTTCCGGACTACATACCGGGAGATAAGACCTTCAGCGATACGAGCATGCGATATCAGGGCGCTATGGCTCCATACGATGAGGCCATAAAGTGGCTCAATGAGAATGAGCATAATTCGGTAAACATTTGTGAAGCCTATGGTCCCAGCTATTCGGAGAGATGTATCGTATCTGCATATACCGGTCTTCCGAACATAGTCGGCTGGGAGGTACACGAATGGCTGTGGCATTTCCACGGCTGGACGAATCCTGAAACAGGTGAATATGCGGATGATCCGGTCACCGGATCCTGGGCAAGATACCTCATCCCGAGACATACAGATGTCCAAGCTATTTACACCAACACAAATTCCATCGAGGTCTCGAGGCTTCTCAAGCAGTATGACATCAAATATGTCATCTGCGGCTCCATGGAGCTTGATCAGTTCGGGTACATCTACTACCCGTGCCTCGAAGAGCTTTGCGACCGCGTTTACACCTCTTCGGACGGATCCCTGTTCATCTACAGAGTTAAGTAAAAGGGCCACGTCTTAAAAGAGAGCAAAAAAATACCTTCCGCGCCCTTTCCCTGATCGCGTGTTCATCAAGGAGTAATCGCAAAGTAAAAAGAGCGCATAAAAATCCCCCGGAGCGATTCCGCAGGCCGAAAGCCGAGGACCAGCGACGGGGGATTTATTATGCGATCTTAATAAGCGATTACTCTTTGATGTAGCCGATCTCCAGCGCGAGTTTCTTCTCGAGAACTACTGTAGCATCTCTGTGCAGTCTCATGAAGGTTGCCGGACACATCGGGTCGATCGTATCGTTCATCAGAAGCTTGGTAGCTGCATCGACCTTGTTGCCGTTGATGATCATCAGGAGTGCCTTTGCACGCATGATATTACCCATACCCATTGTTACTGCATAACGCGGAACTTCATCACGGGAAGCGAAGAAACGGGCATTTGCATCGATCGTTGTCTCGTCGAGGATCTCTTTATGAGCACCATCGAAAAGCACCGGACCCGGCTCATTGAAGCCGAGGTGTCCGTCCGGACCTACACCGAGGACCTGGATCTCGATATCTGCCTTATCCAGTACTTCGTTGAATTCCTTGAGGTTCTCCTCCACATCGCCGATTCCCTTGGCAACATATGTATTTGCTTTATCGATATTGATGTGATCGAAGAGATTGCTGTCCATGAAGTAACGATAGCTCTGGTTGTGTGTCGGCTCAAGACCTACATACTCGTCCAGGTTTACAGAATGGATCTTGGAGAAATCCAGACCCTCTTCCTTGCAGCGGCGGGAAAGTTCCTGGTACATGCCTACCGGGCTGCTGCCTGTTGCCAGACCGATGGTGCATGTGGGCTTCTCACGGATGATCTTCTCCATGATGTCTGCTGCCTTCTTGCTGGCATCCTGATAATTCTCTGCGATAATAACTTTCATAATGTACCTCCTTGTACTCGATAAGTTTTTCTTTTTTGCGCAGTTATAAAAAAGTCGCGCATGATCATCACGCGCGGCTTTACATTACTTTCTCTTGATCACGATGTTCCCCTGATCTTTATAAATGCTGTTCTCCGGAATAACACCGCGGACACATGACGTCGGATAGACGTTACTGTTTCTTCCGATCACGGTTCCCGGATTCAGGACGCTGTTACAGCCGACCTCAACGAAGTCACCGAGCATCGCGCCGACCTTTTTTCTTCCGGTCTCGATCTTCTCATCACCGTTCTTAATAACGACCGGAAGCTTATCGCTCTTGACGTTACTGGTGATCGATCCTGCACCCATATGGGATTTATAACCGAGGATGGAATCTCCTACATAGTTATAATGAGGAACCTGTACGCTGTTGAAAAGAATAACGTTCTTCAGCTCTGTGGAGTTACCTACGACACATCCCTCGCCGACCAGTGCGGAACCTCTTACAAAAGCACACTGACGTACTTCTGTCTTGTGTCCGATGATACACGGTCCGCCGATATAAGCGGTAGCAAATACCTTCGCATCTTTTGCGATCCACACATCCTCGGAAGGATGATCGAATTCATCTTCCGGAAGAGTCTTGCCGATCTCAAGGATAAGATCTGTAATACCGGCGAGAGCTTCCCAAGGATAGGTGAACTTGGAAAGATAGTCTTTCACCTGCGGATATGTCTGTGTTAAATCATAAAGGTCATTAATGGTATACATTATTTCTTTACCTCCACCAGATGGCCGCTCTTCTCCATTGCGGCAATGATCGCATCTACCTGCTTCTCGCACTCTTCGATCGAACCTGCTTCAGACATGACACGGAGTACCGGCTCTGTGCCGCTCTTTCTGAGAAGAACACGGCCGTTGTCACCGAGCTCTGCTGTGCAAGCCTCTACCTGTGCTTTTACAGCCGGATCTTCAAGAGTGCCGTCCTTATCGTCAACAACGACATTCTTCAGAACCTGCGGATACATCTCGCAGCCGCTGGCCAGAACGGAGAGCGGCAGGTTTGTAGCAAGAAGAACTTCCATCAGCATAACTGCTGTAAGGATACCGTCACCTGTATGCGCATACTTTCTGAAGATAACGTGACCGGACTGCTCGCCGCCGATCATGTGGCCGTTCTCTTTCATGTTCTCATATACATAACGGTCACCGACAGCTGTCTTCTCGTAAGAGATACCTGCTTCGTCGAGTGCCTTATAAAGACCGAAGTTACTCATGATCGTGGTAACTACAGTGTTGTTTGCGAGGTGACCCTTTTCCTTCATGTACTTACTGCAGATGTACATGATCTTATCGCCGTTAACGACGTTACCGAGTTCATCGACTGCGAGGCAGCGGTCCGCATCACCGTCGAAAGCAAAGCCGAGATCCAGCTTGTTATCGACAACATACTTCTGCAGGCCCTCGATGTGGGTAGAACCGCATCCGTTATTGATGTTCACTCCGTCCGGAGTATTGTTGATGACATAAGTCTTTGCACCAAGTGCATCGAAAACAGAGCGTCCGATCATCCAGGAGCTGCCGTTTGCACAGTCCAGACCGATCTTATGCTTCTCGTAGGACTTGGTTGCCAGGCCGACCAGATAACCGATATAGCGGTTTCTGCCGGAATAATAATCTACTGTCTTACCGATCTTATCTTCAGATGCGAACGGGAGCTCTTCATGCTCACCATCGATGTACTTCTCGATCTCATCCTGGAGATCATCGTCCATCTTCTCACCTTCGAAGTTCATCAGCTTGATACCATTATCATAATACGGGTTATGGCTTGCGGAGATCATAACACCGCAGTCAAAATCTTCAGTTCTGGTGATGTAGCTGACGCACGGAGTAGTAGTTACGTGCAATAAATAAGCATCGGCGCCGGAAGAAGCAATACCCGATGCTAATGCATTTTCAAACATATATGAAGAACGGCGTGTATCCTTACCAATAACGATCTTTGCTGAATCACCGGTATTCTGGTGTTTCTGCATGTAGTACCAGCCGAGGAAACGACCCGTTTTGAAAGCATGCTCTGCTGTAAGGACGACACCGGCCTTACCACGGAAACCGTCTGTTCCGAAATATTTGCCCATAGAAAAGTTCCTCCAGTTTGTATTTCTGTAGAAATTTTACACTTACGAGGTTTTCTTGAAAATACTTTTCTACGATTTTTTCTATCCGATTTTGTATTTTTTTATTCGACGCTCGACAAAATGCCTATAAAAAATCAAGCCTTTTTCATGTTTTTCTGTGCAATTCGAGGCATACCCGGACGATGACGGGAAGAACCGCAATCGGTTTTGATCCCGCGAAGAAGATCCCTTTCAAATGCTTTGATCTCACGTCCGCAGCTGCACTTGCAGAACCACTGCAGATTCTTACCGCTTTTGATACCTGTCATTTTGATTGCCGTAAGCTCCCCAAACACCTGTCCGGTAATATCTTCCATAGCAGAGGAACAGCGGCGTGTTTCACCGGAAAAGTCCTCTTCTTTCAGCACTTTTCTGGTCGTATCACGATACGGACAGTTCTCGTCAAAGCAGTTACTGATCTCTGTGTGAAGAAGACGATGGGACGTGATCTTGATGAGATTTCCGCAGTCGCAGCGGCACAGCCAGATCACCTTGCCATTAAAGCGCTCCGGCGTCTCTTCGATCGCTACAAGATGACCAAATCTTTCGTCTTTGATATCCTTGACCTTACGTCCGCGATTTTCGATTTTCTTGTCTCTGATAATAGTCGGCATACTACTAAAAACAACCCCTTGTTTCCGTTTCATGCGGGCTTTTTGCCCCAACATACAACCATTCTATCATGACGTTTGAGAATATCAAGACAAAAATTCATGACTAAAAAAGGAAGGATCCGTTTCTTGCGCTGGTCCTCGAAATAAAGGAAGGATCCGTTTCTCGCGCTGTCCTCGGAGGCATGTCAAAAAGGATCCCCGGATCTTGCCTCGTCGCTGGTCCTCGGAATAAAGGAAGGATCCGTTTCTTGCGCTGTCCTCGGGCGAGCCCTGCGGAGGCGTGTCGAAATCGGATCCTTCCTTTTCGTTTTTTTGTTTTACTTACCGGTTATTCGAGTTCGAAGGCGCCGGTGTAGAGCTGGTAGTATTTGCCTTTTTCGGCGATCAGGGAGTCGTGGTCACCACGCTCGATGATGTGGCCGTTTTCAAGTACCATGATCGCTTTACTGTTCTTAACGGTAGAGAGGCGGTGTGCGATAACAAATACCGTACGGTCCTCCATCAGTGCATCCATGCCGCGCTGTACGATCGCCTCGGTACGTGTATCGATCGAAGAGGTCGCCTCATCGAGGATCATGACCGGCGGGTCAGCAACCGCCGCACGTGCAATCGCGATCAGCTGACGCTGACCCTGGGACAGCTCCGCGCCATTTGATGTCAGGACCGTATCATACCCCTTCGGGAGTTTACTGATAAAGTCGTGTGCATTCGCCAGTTTGGCTGCTTCGATACATTCCTCATCCGTTGCCTTCAGGTTGCCGTAGCGGATGTTATCCATAACGGATCCGGTAAACAGATTCGTATCCTGAAGAACAATTCCCAGTGAATGACGAAGGTCGGCCTTCTTGATCTTATTGATATTGATATCGTCATAACGGATCTTTCCATCCGCGATATCGTAGAAGCGGTTGATCAGGTTCGTGATCGTTGTCTTACCGGCACCGGTCGCACCTACAAAGGCGATCTTCTGGCCCGGTTTAGCATAGAGTGATACATCGTAAAGGACCTGTTTCTTGCCGTCATAGCTGAAGTCAACATCGAAGAGACGCACATCACCTTTGACCTCTTTATAGGTCAGCGTTCCATCTCCGTGAGGATGCTTCCATGCCCAGACATAGGTCGTTTTGCCGTCCGTCTCTTTCCCGCCATGTGCACGCTTGAAAGACAGCGCCTCCTCCTCGGGGACTTCCGTCAAAGTGTCTCCATCTTTCTTGCAGTGAACAAGCGTAACATATCCGTCGTCCTCCTCCGGCTTTTCATCCATAAGTTTGAAGATACGGGAAGCACCGGCCATCGCCATGATGATCGAATTCATCTGCTGGGACACCTGAGATACCGGCATAACAAATGCCTTTGTCAGCTGCAGGAAGGATGCGATAACACCGATAGAGATCGCAGACACGCCGCACTCGATCGCCAGGAATCCTCCGACAAAAGCAACCAGTACATAAAGAACGTTTCCGATATTGCCCATGATCGGCATCAGGATGTTCGCGAAAATGTTCGCCTTCGTTGCATTGTCACAGAGTTCTTCGTTCTTCTTATCAAAAGCGGCTTTTGAACGTTCTTCATAGGTAAATACCTTGACGACTTTCTGTCCGTTGACCATCTCCTCGATGTATCCGTTGACGTCACCCAGAGAAGCCTGCTGCTTCATGAAGTATTTCGCACTCTTGCCACCGATTCTTCCCATCAGGAAGATCATGGCAAATGTTCCGATCAGCACCATGATCGTCAGCTGCCAGCAGGTCACGATCATACCTACGAGCGTTGCAACGATCGTGATCGCCGAGGAGATCATCTGCGGGAAACTCTGCGAGATCATCTGCCGCAGCGTATCGACGTCGTTGGTATAGTGACTCATTACATCGCCGTGCGAATGCGTGTCGAAGTAGGAGATCGGCAGTTTCTGCATCCGGCTGAACATATCATCACGCACATTACGAAGTACGTTATTGGAGATCACCACCATGATCTGTCCCTGGAATAGGTTCGCCAATACACCAAATCCGAAGATGATGGCGACAGTACGTATCCAGTTGGCAAGACCTGAGAAATCCTTATCTCCGCTGATCAGAAGCGGTTCGACATAATCGTCGATCAGATTTCTGATGAACATATTACCCAGCACGGAAGTGACAGATGTTACGACGATGCAAAGGAATACGATGCCCAGTAATACCTTGTATCTGCCTGTCAGATAAGACATGAGTCTCTTGATCAGGTCTTTGTTGATCGGGTTTTTCTTTAAGTCCTCCCGATTCATCGGACGTGCTCCTCTCGGCGGCGGCATTACTGATCACCTCCCTTCTTCTGGGATTCATAGACTTCTTTATATATCTCGTTATCTTTCAGAAGCTCCTCGTGTGTTCCGATGGCATTGATACGGCCATTATCGATAACGATGATACGGTCCGCGTTTTCTACGGACGAGATACGCTGTGCGATGATCAGCTTGGTCGTTCCCGGGATATACTCGGCAAAGCCCTTCTGGATCTTTGCATCCGTCGCTGTATCGACGGCGCTTGTGGAGTCATCAAGGATCAGGATCTTCGGCTTTTTCAAGAGCGCTCTGGCGATACAGAGTCTCTGTTTCTGGCCACCCGATACGTTCGTACCGCCCTGCTCGATATAGGTGTCATATCCATCCGGAAAAGCACTTATAAACGAGTCTGCCTGCGCGATCTTACATGCTTCGATCATCTCTTCATCCGTCGCATTCGGATTACCCCAGCGGAGGTTCTCTTTGATCGTTCCGGAGAACAGAACGTTCTTCTGAAGTACCATGGCAACATTATCACGGATCACATCGAGATCGTAGCTTTTTACATCGACGCCGCCGACCCTGATGTCTCCATCGGTCGCATCATAAAGACGCGGGATCAGCTGTACGAAGGAAGACTTACCGCTTCCGGTACCGCCGATGATACCGATAGTCTCGCCGGATCTGATATGAAGATCAAAGTCCATCAGGCAGCTCTTCTCTTTGTTCTTAGAATAACTGAAGTAAACGTGATCGAAGTCGATCGATCCGTCTTTTACTTCCATGACCGGGTTTTCCGGGTTCGTGATGTCCGGTGTCTCATCGAGAAGCTCGGAAATACGCTCGGCAGAGGTCTTGGAGATAACGATCATAACAATGATCATAGATACCATCATCAGGCTCATCAGGATCTGCATAGTATAGGAGAACATCGATGTCAGCTGGCCGGTAGTCATCTCATCGTTGACAACGAGTTTGGCGCCGACCCAGGAGATCAGGAGCATCGCCGTATAGACGCTGGCCATCATGAGCGGGCCGTTGATGTTGATCGCGCGCTCCGCCTTGACTGAGTCATTACGGATGCTGTTATTTATATCGGTGAACTTTCCGATCTCGTGGTCTTCTCTTACGAAAGACTTCACGACACGGATACCGCGCACATTCTCCTGCACAACATTATTCATGACATCGAACTTCTTAAACATACGCACAAAAATCGGATGTGCATATCTGAAGACGATGACCAGTCCGAGCAGAAGTACCGGTGCGATACCCAGAAGGATCAGAGCAACTTTCGCATTCAGGTAGAAACTCGCGCACATGGCGAAGATCAGCATGATCGGTGCTCTGACTGCGATACGGATCACCATCTGGTAAGCGTTCTGGACATTCGTTACGTCCGTCGTCAGTCTCGTGATGATACTGCTCGTCTTAAACTTATCGATGTTCGAGAACGAGAACGTCTGCAGGTTGTGGAACATATCATGACGTAAGTTCTTCGCAAAACCTGCACTCGCCTTCGCTGCTTCTCTTCCGGAGAGTGCTCCGAATGCCATGGAGATAAACATGCATACCAGAAGCAGCATGCCCATCCACCAGACATAGTTCATGTCGCTCTTTTCGATACCGTTATCGATCAGTTTCGACATCAGAAGAGGCATCAGGACCTCCATTACGACTTCGCAGGAAACAAGGACCGGTGACAGTATGGATGGCTTCTTGTATTCCCGCACTGATTTAAGTAATCGTCTAATCATTCTTCCAAATTCCTTCTCATTTTTTCTGTCAATTCTATATATGTCTTAATCTCTTTTTCAGTAAGGCCTCGGACCAGTTTCTTCTCGACACCTTCAATCGTCGTATCCACCCGTTTTTTCTCAAGCCGTGCTTTCTCCGTCACTTCGATCCGCTTCAGTCTCGCGTCTTTTTCTTCACTCACCCGGCGTATCGAACCGCGCTGTTCCAAAAGCTTTAAGATCCCGGTCGCCGTACTTCTCTGGATATGGAACTCCTGCTCAATATCTTTCTGATAGACAGTATTCCCGAGCTCGTCCTGCATGTTGAGGTATCCCATAATGTGCGCCTGTACCGACGTCAGTCTTGTCTCGCCGGCAGAAGAAAACTCCTTATCCAGAGCCTCATCGATCGAAAGCCGGATCGATTTACTGAGATGACGGACATAAGGACCGATATGATCCCCCCATCCGGGTGCTTTTGCATCTGTATTTTTCTTACAATACATAGTGTACGCTCGCTTCTATCCCAATAAACGGACAAAATAAATGTCCTTTCAAATAATTGTTAGGACACTAACAATTATACTCATATGGTTTTTACTGTCAACATCATTTTTCAACATTCCGCGTATAGGCTATAATATATCAGCAGAAAGCAGAAAAGAATGCTTTAAGGAGGAAAAGAAAATGCTGAATATGATCTTTCGTGTATTAGGTATCATTCTGATTCTCGGCGCGATCGCGATCGTTGCGAAGAAATCATTTGATTCCTCAAGCACTTCGGTACAAGGGGTAAAGAAGGTCCCGCTCAATAAGAAACTCGTCGCCATGCTCGGCGGTCTCGGACTTGCAAGCTTCCTTTTTTCCTACTCATTCACTATCATCCCGACAGGATATACCGGTGTACGTGTCACATTTGGACAGGTCGAGGAACAGACACTGAATAACGGATTCAACTTCAAGATCCCGTTCATCCAGGAAATCGTGCTGGTCAACAACAAGCAGCAGGACATCAAGTTTAACGAGAACTCCATCTCCTCCGAGACTTCGGAGAGAAACACCGTCATGTTCCAGGGCATCACGGTCACCTATCAGATCAACCCGCAGAAGTCCGCATGGATCTATGCAAACGTCACGAACTACGAAGCCGGTCTGGTAAGCGAATCTCTTGTCGCTTCCGCGATCAAGACCACTTCAAAAACACTCTCCCCGAACGACTGTACGAACCGCTCGATCATCGAGCCGAAGGCGAAGGATAATATCCAGAAGTCCCTCGATGAGAAGTACGGCGAAGGCGTTGTCTATGTCAACAAAGTCGTCATCAACGATGCATCCTTCGATGCCGAGTACGATGAGAAGATCGCTAAGAAGCAGCAGGCACAGATCGACTACGAGACACAGCAGATCGAGAATAAGAAGAATATCGAAAAAGCACAGGCAGACGCTACCGTAACGAAGACAAACGCACAGGCCAAAGCGGATGCAAAGGTCATCGAGGCGCAGGCGGAAGCAGATGCCAACAAGGCGATCTCCGACTCCATCGACGAGAATGTACTCAGAAGCAAATACTATGAGAAATGGGACGGCAAGCTCCCGACCACCATCGTCGGAAATGACGCGGCGACATCGATCCTGATCTCACCGGATGCGAAGACTCCAACCTCCGGCGGCAAGGATGCAGATACTACTCCAACTCCAGCTCCGACACCTACTCCGGTGCCTACGGAAGGTTAAGTCCCTAATCGGAAAACAAGACAAAAAGCGCCTCTCTGTGATGATCACTGAAGAGGC
Source organism: Mageeibacillus sp. UBA3781 (assembly GCA_002368805.1). GTDB lineage: Bacteria > Bacillota > Clostridia > Saccharofermentanales > Saccharofermentanaceae > Scatonaster. The sequence goes on from DFFH01000042.1 coordinate 19,293, forward strand.
GCTTTTTTATTGAGCTAAGCCGTTTTATGCAAGGACGCCCTGACCTCCACGGAGGTATCTGTCGCACTCTCTTGCCGCTCCTCTTCCTTCAGTCAGCGCCCAGACGACGAGGGATTGTCCCCTTCTCATGTCTCCTGCGGCAAATACACCTTCAACATTTGTCGTAAACTTCCCGAATTCCGCGCTGACATTCGATCTTCCGTCACGGGACAGTCCGAGTGCGGACGGGATCGTATCTTCAGGTCCTAAGAAGCCCATCGCCAGGATGACGAGATCTGCATCGATCATACGTCTTGTCGCATCGATCGGCACAGGGATCATCCTTCCCGAAGATGCATCTTTCTGCCAGGAGACTTCCACGACCTGGAGCTTTTTGACGTTGCCCTTACTGTCTCCGATAAACTTCTCCGTGGACATGAAGTATTTCCGCGGGTCTTCACCATATACAGCCGCAACTTCTTCCTGACCGTAATCCGTCTTCTTCACAAACGGATATTCCGGCCACGGGTTATTCGCCGCGCGCGTCTCCGGAAGCGGCCCCATGATCTCGAGCTGTGTGACGCTCTTTGCCCCCTGGCGGACGGCCGTGGCAGAGCAGTCCGTACCGGTGTCACCGCCGCCGATGATCACCACATGCTTTCCCTTGGCCGAGATCGGAAGATCCGGAGCCGGTCCTTCTTTATCGAAGTGATCCTTTGCGAAAAGCACTTGTGTGTTTGTCCTTAAGTAGTCCACGGCAAAATGGATGCCCTTAAGTTCTCTTCCCTCGACGACGAGGTCTCTCGGTTTTGTCGCGCCGCAGCAGAGAACAACAGCATCAAAGCTGCTTCTGATCTCTTCGATCGTGATATCGTGGCCGACCTCTACTCCGCACTTGAACTTGACGCCTTCTTCCTCCATCAGTTTTACGCGTCGGAGGATGACCTTCTTATCAAGTTTCATGTTCGGGATGCCATACATCAGAAGTCCGCCCGGCCGGTCCGCTCTTTCGAAAACGGTGACACTGTGGCCTGCGTGGTTGAGCTGATCGGCACAGGAAAGGCCCGATGGGCCGGATCCGATGACCGCGACCTTTTTTCCTGTTCTTGCAATCGGCGGATGCGGCTTCACGTTTCCGCTCTGCCATGCGGTCTCCGACAGATACCATTCATTATTCCGGACAGAAGTGGATGCAAAGCTGTGGCCGCAGGTACATGCACCTTCGCAGAGCGCGGGGCACACACGTCCCGTAAACTCCGGAAATCCGTTCGTCTTCCGGAGTCTTCTGTATGCTTCCTCCGGATGGCCTTTATAGAGAAGATCGTTAAACTCAGGGATCAGATTACTCAGCGGACAGCCTGTGGCACCCCGTCCGAGGAACATTCCGGTCTGGCAGAACGGGACTCCACAGTCCATACAGCGTGCAGCCTGTGTCCTTGCTGCTTCTTCGCTCTGGTACATCTGATGTACTTCACGGTAGTCGCGGATGCGCTCTTTGATATCACGATCCGGTCCGGTGGCTCTCTCGTACTCTAAGAAACCGGTGTTCTTACCCATTCTTCTTCCCTCCTTTTCCGGTCGCCAGCTCGAAGGCCATCATACGGGCTTCTTCCCCTTCGTAGCCCTGCTTCTCGACCTCGGCGAGTTTCTCGTTATACTTTGCGTAATCATACGGCAGCACTTTCACGAAGCGGCCGATCAGATCATCGAAATTCTGGAGGATATGCTCGGCATATGTGCTCTCCGTAGCTCTTACATGTGCGCTGATTTTTTCTCTTACGAACTCGATCTCGGAAGGATCGGAGAGCGGCAGGAGTTCTACCATCTCCTTATTGCATCTTCCGGCAAAATCACCGTTACTGTCATAGACATATGCGATTCCTCCGGACATACCGGCCGCGAAGTTTCTTCCTGTCGGTCCGAGTACGATCACACGGCCTCCGGTCATATACTCGCATCCGTGATCACCGACACCCTCGACAACTGCTGTGGCACCACTGTTTCTTACGCAGAAGCGTTCACCTGCAATACCGCTGATATATGCATCTCCGGAAGTCGCGCCATAGAGTGCGACGTTTCCGATGATGGTATTTTCTTCCGACCGGAAAGATGCCTCCCTGTCTTTCCTTACGACGATTTTTCCTCCGGAAAGTCCTTTTCCGACATAGTCATTCGCATCGCCTTCGAGCCGCAGTGTTAATCCTTTCGGTATAAAAGCACCGAAGCTCTGGCCGGCCGATCCTCTGAAGTGCACATCGATGGAGTCTTCCGGGAGTCCTTCTTCGCCGTGGATACGTGTGATGGCTGACCCGAGCTGGGTTCCTGCCGCACGATCCGTGTTATGGATCTCGAGTGAAAGGCTGACTTTTCTTCCCTCATTCAGCGCCGGTTCAGACAGCGGGATCAGTACTTTATAGTCGAGTGTTTCTTCCAGCTTGTGATCCTGGGATACCGTGTGGTGGGTAACGACCGTCGAGTCAAGCTGAGGACGGTACAGGATCGAGGAAAGATCGATGCCGGCGGACTTCCAGAACTTGATCGCTTTATTGACACGGAGCATGTCGGATCTTCCGACCATCTCGTCGATCGTTCTGAATCCGAGCTGTGCCATGATCTCACGAAGTTCTTCTGCGATGAAGCGCATGAAGTTTACGACATATTCCGGTTTCCCTTCAAACTTCGCACGAAGCTTCGGATTCTGTGTCGCCACACCGAACGGGCAGGTATCAAGATTACATACACGCATCATGGCGCATCCGAGAGCGACCAGCGGTCCTGTCGCAAAGCCGAATTCCTCGGCGCCCAGGAGACATGCGATCGCGACATCACGTCCGGTCAGGAGCTTACCGTCCGCCTCGACCGTGATGCGGGAACGGAGGTCATTGAGAAGCAGTGTCTGGTGCGCTTCCGCGACACCCAGTTCCCACGGAAGGCCTGCGTGGCGGATCGATGTTCTCGGCGCGGCGCCGGTACCTCCGTCATATCCGGAGATCAGGACGACATCGGCTCTTGCTTTTGCAACACCTGCAGCGATCGTACCGACACCCACTTCAGAAACGAGCTTGACGTTGATCCTTGCAAATCTGTTCGCATTCTTTAAGTCATGGATCAATTCCGCGAGATCTTCGATCGAATAGATGTCGTGATGCGGCGGCGGAGAGATCAGGCCGACACCCGGGGTACTGTGACGGGTCTTTGCGATCCAGGGATATACTTTTCCTGCCGGCAGCTGTCCGCCTTCGCCCGGCTTGGCGCCCTGTGCCATCTTGATCTGGATCTCCTTGGCATGGACGAGATAGTCGGAAGTAACACCGAAGCGTCCGGACGCGACCTGCTTGATCGCACTCATCTTCGAATCACCATTCGGCATTCTTTCATAACGCTTCGGATCCTCACCGCCTTCACCGGTATTACTCTTACCACCTAAACGGTTCATCGCGATCGCCAGCGTCTCATGCGCTTCCTGGCTGATCGAACCATAGGACATCGCACCCGTCTTAAATCTTTTTACGATACTCTCCACCGGCTCGACTTCGTAAATGGAGACCGGCTGCTTACTGGGAACGAATTCCAGAAGTCCTCTGATCGTACAGAGACGTTCATTTTCCTCGTTGAGGCCACGGCTGTATTCTTTGAAAAGACTGTAGTCTCCTTTTCTGACCGCATTCTGCAGCTGGTAGATGGTCTTGGGGTTAAACATATGGTATTCCCCGTCTTTTCTCCACTGATATACACCACCGGTGGAAAGACCGGGGTTCGTGTCTGCTGTCTTATATGCATCCTCCATACGCTGCCGGACTTCTTTGGCGATCTCGGGAAGTCCGATACCGCCGATACGGGATGCCGTCGATGTGAAGTACTTGCTGATCACTTCTTCGCCGATACCGAGTGCTTCGAAGATCTGCGCACCCTGGTAGCTCTTGACGGCCGAGATACCCATCTTCGAAAGGATCTTGACGATGCCGTGGCGTGCGGCGGAGATGTAGTTATCGATGGCCTCCTCCACGCTCTTATCGAGGCGCTGATGCCTGATCTCATCCTGGATCGTGGCATATGCCATATACGGGTCGATCGCAGAAGCACCATATCCGACCAGAAGTGCAAAGTGATGGACTTCACGAGGTTCACCGGATTCAAGAACGATCGATGTCATGTGCCGCTGGCCGGCACGTACCAGGTGCTGGTGTAGTCCGGACACTGCAAGGAGTGCCGGGATCGGGGATCTGTCGGCATCCGCATCACGGTCGGAAAGGATCAGGATGTTCGTACCTTTTTCCACGGCGGCAGAGGCTGCTTTACAGAGGCTGTCCATCGCCTTTTCCAGTGTCAGGCCGTCACCGCCGGCTTCGTAGAGGATCGGGAGCACCACAGACTTAAAGCCTTTTCTCTTGCAGGATTTGATCGCTGCTAATTCCTCATCTTTCAGGATCGGGCTCGGAAGCGCGATATGACGGGCATCAGTTGCCTTCGGCTCGATGATGTTGCCCTCGTTTCCGAGATACATCCTCTCCATGATGACGATGTCTTCACGGATGCAGTCGATCGGCGGGTTCGTGACCTGTGCGAAGAGCTGCTTGAAGTAGTTATACAGAAGCTGCGGCTTATCAGAGAGCACTGCGATCGGGCTGTCGTTCCCCATGGCTCCGATAGCTTCTGCTCCGGTATCTGCCATCGGGATGACCATCTTGCGGATATCTTCATGTGTATATCCGAACATCTTCTGACGGACTTCGATATCCGGGATCTCATAAAGATCAGAAGCTTCCCTTGCGGCTTTTGCTGCCGCTGCCTTGGCAGGCTTTGCTGATTTTGCCGCCTTGGCGGGTGCTTTTGCCGAAGATCTATATTCTTCGACCAGATCGGAAAGCGGGATCATGTTCTCCTTGACCCACTGCTTGTAGGGATGCGCGGTCGCGATCTTCTTCTTGATCTCTTCATTGGTGATGATACGGCCTTCCTCGGTATCGATCAGGAGCATGCGGCCCGGACGGAGTCGGTTCTTACTGATCACGCGGCTCTCGTCGATCGGAAGAACACCGGCCTCGGAAGAAAGGATCACATAGCCGTCTTCGGTCACTACATATCTTGCCGGACGAAGTCCGTTTCTATCGAGCGTTGCCACGATCGATCTTCCGTCGGTAAATGCCAGTGCGGCAGGACCGTCCCACGGCTCCATCAGCATGCTGTTGTATTCATAGAAAGCTTTCAGATCTTCATCCATCTGCTCGTGCTTGATCCACGGTTCGGGCACCATCATCATGGCAGTCTCGGCAAGAGATCTTCCGGAGAGCGTCAGGAACTCAAGTGTATTGTCAAACATCGCCGAGTCAGAGCCGTTCGGGTTGATGATCGGCAGAACTTTACTCATATCATCCCCGAACGCTTTGTTACTGATCGAAGCGGATCTTGCGTACATCGCGTTGATGTTGCCGCGAAGTGTATTGATCTCACCGTTATGGATCAGGTAGCGGTATGGATGGGCGCGCTCCCAGCTCGGGAAGGTGTTTGTGCTGTATCGGGAGTGGACGAGTGCCAGCGCGGAATCAAAGGAAAGATCCTTAAGATCCAGATAAAATGCATCCATCTGCTCCGGGGTGAGCATACCCTTATATACGATCGTTCTTGTGGAAAGAGAGGCGAAGTAGAAATATCTAGGATCGGTCTCCGAAAGCTCGATCGTTCTCTTCTCGAGTTTCTTACGGATGACATACAGCGCTCTGTCAAAAGCAATTCCCGACTTCGTCTTCTCGCCTCTTCCGATAAAGACCTGCGCGATATACGGACGGTTCTCCTTTGCAGTGACACCGATCGTGCTCTCGTTGACAGGGGTATCACGCCAGCCGAGTATGATCTGGTCTTCTTCTTCCACCGCCTTATCGATGACCTTCATGCACTTTTCGCGTGCATCACTCTGGCGCGGCAGAAACACCATACCTACACCGTAGTCACCCATCTGTGGGAGCTGGATATTTTCCTCCGGACATACCTTTCGGAAAAAAGCGTCCGGGATCTGAAGGAGCATACCCGCGCCATCTCCGGTATTTTCATCGCTGCCTTCACCTCCGCGGTGCGCAAGATTTGCAAGGATCTTAAGGCCGTCTTTCACCGTCTGGTGAGTCCTCTTGCCGTGAATATTCACCACAAAGCCGATTCCGCACGCATCGTGCTCATACTCCGGAGAATAAAGTCCCTGTTTTTGCATCATCATAATCTTCCTCCTCAGGCGGTCCAAGTGTCCCGGGAAGATAGGAAAAGCAAAGGCGCCAGGCCCTGCCGACTGCTCATGCGGGGAGTTTTCCGCAAAAGTCCGGGAGCACTTAGCGCCTTTGCCAGTATTCGATGGTTACATCATATCAATTTGCAAGTTTGATTTCAATAACTTGCAAAACTATAGGCAAAAAACATTCAAAAATGCGTATGATTTGTTTCGCAGTGCATTTTCAGCACACCAATTATTCATTTTTATTCTTGGATTTCTCGTTCGTTTTCTCTTTATTCTCTTCAGGCGTCTCCACGGAATCTATCTTTTTCGGAAAAACGATCGTGATCGTCGTTCCGAGACCCGGCTCACTCTCGAGCGATACGTTCGCATTATGGTGCTGGGCGACGTGCTTTACGATCGAAAGGCCCAAGCCCGTGCCTCCGATCTCCTTAGAGTGGCTCTTATCCACACGGTAGAATCTCTCGAAGACTCTCTTCTGGTGTTTCAGCGGAATGCCGATACCGCTATCCTTGACCGCAAGAGCAACATCCCCGTTTTCTTTCGTCGCGATCGTCACATCCACGCTTCCGCCCGGAGTATTATACTTGATGGCATTGTCGCAGAGGTTATAGACCATCTCATTAAGGAGCGCATATACACCGGTGATGGTCGTCGGCTTTCCCGCCAGTCCCAGCTTGATGCCCTGCTTGTCAGCGATCGGGCGGAGACCATCCAGGACTTCGGAAGAAAGGTCATAAAGATCGACGTTCTCCCACTTCGGCTCTTCCTTATTCTCATCGAGACGGGAAAGCTTGATGATGTCATCGATCAAGGCGATCAGACGCTGGGATTCCTTATATATATCTTTAGAAAATTCCTGTACTTTATCTTCAGAGACCACGCCCTGGGACAAAAGCTCCGCAAAGCCGGAGATCGATGTCAGAGGCGTTTTCAGCTCATGAGAGACATTTGCCGAGAACTCACGGCGCATCTGTTCTCTGGATTCCACCTCTTCCTGGATCGTCATCTTCTGTTCCTGGATCTTCTCAAGAAGCGGTGAAAGCTCCGGATATTTATTGATCTCCGGATGTTCAAGATTGATCGCATTGATCGGGTTTACGATCTGCTTGGCGATACGGAAAGAAAGGACTGCCGAGATCACGAGAACCAGGATCAGGACCCAGAGGATCGGGCGGACAGCAACCAGAGCCTTATTTACAGCACTGACCGGACGGCTCAGGCGGATGATCGTTCCGTCTTCACATTTTCTAGCATAGTACATGGTGGATTCCCCGCTGCTTTCAGACTTGCGGATCTTTCTTCCCTCTCCTTCTTCCATCGCTTCAGAGACTTCTTCATGTTCTTTTTCATTTCCTGTCGGAACCTGGACTTCACTATCGTAAAGGACGTTGCCATCCGCATCGATCCAGGTGATGTGGTGCTCGCTGCCAAGTGATTTCAGATAGTCTTCTCCACCTTGGAGGATTCCGCGCTCCGCATAGACCGATTCCTGTTTCAAAGCGCTGTAAGTATCGTTTTTGATCTGCGTGTACTGTATCCCGAAGAAAAGCACAGCACAAAGCGCAAGGATAGAAATACCGATTAGAAAGGTATTACGAAAAATCGTCTTAATCATATATTATTCCTCCAGCATACGATATCCGATTCCACGGACAGTCTGGATCAGTCGTCCGGCTTCTCCCAGTTTAGAACGAAGTGTTCTTATGTGTACATCCAGGGTGCGGTTTTCCCTCTCGGCTCCCAGCCCCCAGATGCGATCCAACAGTGTTTCCCGGCTCATAACTATGCCGGTGTTTTCCGCAAGAAGACAAAGCAACATAAACTCTTTATATGTCAGTGTGACACTCTCCCCGTTGACGGTGGTCTCGTGACGTTCCGGACAGATATAAAGCGGCCCGATCTTATACTCCGAGATCGTCTGTCCTCTCTGATGGCGCCTTAACATCGCCCGGACTCTGGCCGCAAGCTCCATCATGCCAAACGGTTTCGACACATAATCATCCGCACCGGCATCAAGGCCGACCACGCGGTCGTACTCTGTATTCTTTGCAGTAAGCATGATTACGGGAATATCTTTTGTTACCGCATTTCCGCGGATGCGCTTCAGGATCGAGATGCCATCTTCGCCGGGAAGCATAATATCCAGAAGGATCAGTTCCGGAAGCTGTTTCTCTAGAGCTTCCCAAAAAGGCTCGGGAAGTTCAAAGCCTTCCGCGTCATAGCCTTGGCTCTTCAGTGCATAGATCACCAGTTTTCGTATGCTTTCGTCATCTTCCAGAAGATAGATCACCACTCTCACCTCGAAGCCATCTTAACATATCGGCTCAGATATCGGGCATTTCTTTTCCGGATTTAACCTACATTTAACATTCCGCAGGTGGTGCATTTAACATAGAATTTTGTACATTGTTGATAAGGAAGAAGGTGTATCAATGACAGTATCTGAAATTGCAAGCCTGTTTACAGGTGTAGCTCTATTTCTTTTCGGCATGTCTCTTATGGGAGACGGTCTGAAAAGAGTCTCCGGAAATAAACTGGAACCTATTCTTTTCCGTCTTACGGGAACACCGATCCGCGGCATGATCCTCGGCGCCGGTGTCACTGCCGTCATCCAATCCTCATCCGCGACCTCAGTCATGGTCGTCGGCTTCGTCAACTCGAAGATGATGAAAGTTAAGCAGGCCATTCCCGTTATCCTCGGCGCCATTCTCGGCACCAGCATCACCGGCTGGGTCATCTGCCTGAGCTATGTAGATGGTGCCAAAGGTATCTCCAGCATCTTCACCACTGCCACACTGACCGGCATCATTGCCGTGACCGGCATTATCCTCCGTATGTTTAACAAGAACCAGCACCGCCGTTATATCGGTGACATCATGCTGGGTTTTGCTGTCCTTATGGTCGGCATGAGCACCATGAGCGGTGCCGTAAGCGGTCTGGGCAATCAGGAGTGGTTCACAGGCATGCTGACCTCCATGACCAATCCTTTCTTAGGTATCCTGACAGGTCTTCTGTTCTCCACGCTCCTTCAATCCGCGTCCGCTGCTGTCGGTATCGTGCAGGCTCTCTCGATCACAGGTGTTATGACCTTCGGATCGTCCCTGCCGCTTCTCATGGGTATCTGTATCGGTGCATCCGTTCCGGTACTTCTTTCCGCACTCGGTGCCACCAGGGACGGCCGCCGCACTGCCGTGAGCTATCTCGTCGCAACATTCATTGGCGTTATGGTATTTGCTTCCATATTCTATGTCGCAGAGTCGATCTTCAGCTTCCCGTTCATGGATAAGATCATGACACCGATGTGGCTGGCACTCATAAATACGATCCTTCGTTTTACGATCCTGTGCTTACTTGCGCCTTTTATCGATGTACTGGAGGCGGCAGCTTCCATCATTGTTCCGGAAAAGCCGGAAGAAAAAGACACCACGGCTGTCCGTCTTGAGGAACGCTTCCTTGCTCACCCGGCACTGGCGATCGAGCAGATCCGCCTGACGATCTGCGAAATGGCAACAAAGACCGAAGAATCGATCCTCACTTCGATCGGCCTTCTGAATCACTATAACGATTCCGCTTTCTCTCATGTACTGGATCTGGAAACCGTCGGCGACCGCTATGAGGACGCTCTCGGTTCTTATCTGGTCAAGCTCACCGGTCAGGAACTGACCGAGTCACAGGGCCGTTCGGCATCACTTTACCTGCATACGCTTTCTGACTTTGAGCGCATCTCCGACCACGCCAGAAACCTCGCCCAGAATTTCCAGGAATGCCATCAGAAGCAGATCCATTTCTCCGAGGAAGCGATGAGTGAACTGAATGTCATGATTCAGGCGATCCGCGAGATCCTTCGTGTCACCACAGAAGCATTTGTAAAATCCGATCCGGAACTGGCAAAGAAAGTCGAACCCCTTGAGGAAGTCATCGATGAGCTGTGCGATAAGATGAAGTCCCGCCATGTTGAGCGACTGCAGCGCGGGTCCTGTACGATTTCCCAGGGATTCGTATTCAATGATCTTCTTACGAACTTCGAGCGTGTCTCTGACCACTGCTCCAATATCGCCGTGGCGATCATCGAACTGGAAGCAGATGACTTTGATACTCATGAGTATCTCGGAAATCTTAAGGAAAAGCAGACTGCCGACTACCAGCATTACTACGAGGACTACTCCAAGGAGTTCTTCTTCGAGTAATCACTAAAGATCCATAAGGAAAATGAAGCGGGGCGCCTCATCCATATGAGACGCCCCGAAGTCTATAAGAAGTTAATGCATCGTGAAGAATCCGTCGAGCCTTCCGTAGGCGAGGACATTGCCTGTGTTTCCATCTTTATCGGTGTCCAGCCCTTCGAAGATCTTATCGAGGTAGTTGCTGCCCTTGTCGAAATTCCAGTTGCCCACGCTCATCTCATTTTTGAGCGCGAAGACAAATACAGTATATGTATGTGTTGTTCCGGACGGCGGATACGGACCGACATATTGCTTTCCTTTATTACTCCTGAATTCACTGTCGATCTCACCTTCTGTCATCGATGTATTCGTCGTGATGTAGTCCATGTGCAGCCATCCGCCATCAAGCATAATGACAACATACCGGCTTGCACCGTCCACTTTCTCCCAGGTGAGCTCCGGAGATATGTTCTGCCCGTCGATGGTCTTGGAGATCTTCGTATCCCAGATATCATCATGCAGTGCCTGCGAGGTGACATTGATCTCTGGAAGATCTTTAAATGGCACATCTTTGATATATGTATCGGATTTTGCTGTCAGATAGTCCCAGCGGCTGAGCCTATCCGCTTTTCCCGGAAGAGAGATCGTACCCTTACCTTCTCCATAGTCGACGACGATCGTCATGGAGCCGTCTCTTTTTACCTCGGCAGAATACATCTTCACTTCCTCGAAACTGAATTTCTGCACACCGGCATATAAGAAACTGTCGCTTGTCGCACTGAAGGTCACATCGATCTTTTCACTTCCATCCGCGGCTTTGCCCGTGGTTCCTTTAATATCTTTCATATCCTTTCCGAAATGGACATAGAAAACGCCGGAGACGCCCTTGAAATCTTCTTCGAGCGCTGGACTCAGCGACGCACAGTCATCCAGGACGAACCGCCAGTAGGAATCCGGCATCTCCGAAGTATCTCCGAGTTCCCACTTCGTTTCCGAGGAACTTTCGACTTCCCACGGGCCGTCTTTTTCTTTCTGAATATAGGTAACGTTTTTCTCGATTACCTGTGGAAAAGCACCCGTACTGATTTTTTCGGTCTCAACCTCCGTCTTATGCTGCGGTTCGAAGGGTTTACTCTTGCATCCGCAAATAAGAGAAAGGACCATCACGGCTGAGGCAATTTTGATGTGTTTTGATTTCATGCTGACTCCTCCCGGCTTTTTTCTGCATCTTACCCGATAGCAAAATCAAGCCGTTAGAAACATGAGCACAAAAACAGGGAAAATCAGCACAAGTTATTCATGTTCTTTCGGAATTCCTTGGGACTCATTCCCATATGTTTCTTAAATACTTTCGAGAAATAGTTCGTATCACTGTACCCGCAGCGCAGGCTGATCTCACTGATGGTCCGGTCTGAATACTGAAGTTCGGTTCTCGCATGCGCCATACGCAAATTTTCGAGATACGACATACACGGCATGCCCACTTCTTTATTGAACGCATCGTTCAGGATGTTTTTATTGACCGAGAATTCCTTAAGGAGCGTGGCAAGTGTGATCTCCTCCCCCATATTCGACCAGAAATACTGGATCACTTTTACGACCAGTGGATCACTGTAGATCTCATCCTGCCGGTAGTCCCTGTAAAAGTCAGCCACCTCAAAGAAGAGGATCTCCTCGATAAAGTGCCGGATGCGGAGGATCCAGAAATTGTCAGGCTGCTCCTTCACCTCATAGCGGATACTGCAGAGAAATCTGCGAAGCGTATCATTTGCTTCATTCGAGAGTGTATAGAAAGAAATATCACGTCCTCTTCTGCAGAAACCCGACAGAAGCAGCGCGTCCTGATAGATCATTTCTTTTGAGAAGCACTCGTCAAATTTCACATCTCCGTCGATAAGCAAATTCATCTTCTCCTGCGCAGTGAGTTCCTTTTCATCGGGAAGGGCACTGAAAAATCTGTCATATTTTCCGGAGTTTAAGTTTTCGATCGTAAATTCATCTCGAAGGATCGTCGGATTGAAAAAGAGGGTTCGTGATTTAACGCCGCGTTCGGAGATGACCTTCAGTTCGGCTTTTTCGTTCATAGCAATTGCTGCCGGAGAAGTGATCAGGCGGTACTTCCCGTCTTCTTCGGCGACAAAAGAACCTCTATCCACGAGGACGACCTTATAGGTGGTCTTATCGTCCAGATGCACTGAAAAACCTGCACATTCTTCATAGAAGACATCGATCGAACATTCCATTCCCGGACGTTTGCTTCTCGTCACCAGTTCCATGCACGGCACCATCCTTCCCGCTACCATTATACCATTAGACATGGTGCGGCCGGTCCGGAGCATCTTTAGATCAAGCGTAGATCTCTTTGATCCTTTGACGAAGCCTCGGAGTTAACTCCGGTGAAGAACTGATTCCGCCTCCAGATCCGAAAGCCACAGAGACACTTTCGCATCACTCGGCATGCGCCAGTCGCCTCTCGGAGACAGCGTAACAGAACCGACTTTCGGGCCATCCGGCAGACAGCTTCTCTTAAACTGCTGCGAGAAAAATCTGCGGAAGAATTTCATAGCCGCATCGATCACCTGTTCTTCAGGAAGTTCCGGATAGGCATGCATCGCATATGCGGCTGACCGGGACGGCTCGAATCCGTATCGGAGCGTGTAAAACAGAAAGAAATCATTCAGATCATATTTACCGATCTTCTCTTCGGTCTTCTGTGCGATCTTTCCGTCTTCACTCGGTGTGAGTTCGGGAGTGATCGGTGTGTCACAAATCGAAAGAAGTGCTTCTTTCAGTTCTTCATTTCCACACATCATCGCATAGGTGGAGCAGATGTACTTGACCAGTGTTTTCGGAACAGAAGTATTCACCGCATACATCGACATATGGTCTCCGTTATATGTGCACCAGCCGAGGGCCAGTTCCGACAGATCCCCGGTTCCCACGACCAGCCCGTTTTTCATATTCGCCGCATCCATCAGGATATAAGTGCGCATTCTCGCCTGGGCATTCTCATACGTCACATCCCCTTCGCCCTGATAGGTCAGTCCGTGACCGAGCTGGGAAAGATGCAGTTTCACTCCTTCACCGATCGGGATCTCATAGGATTCATCGGCAAGGATCTTCATGAGCGTCCATGCATTTCCCAGCGTAAGCGAAGTGGTATTTCCTTCACTGGGAAGTGTATAGCAGATGATCCGTATATCCGGAACGATCTTTCTTGCCTCAGCGCAGACCAGAAGTGCCAGCGTCGAATCAAGTCCTCCGGAGATGCCGATCACCAGATTTTTGATCCCCGTCGCGCGCACTCTCGTAGCCAGGCCCTGTGCCTGGATCTGGAGGATCCTTCTGCATCGTTTTTCTCTTACCGCTTCTCCTGATGGAACAAACGGATTTCTTGCGATCGGATGCGAATAATCATCCATGATCTTCTTAAGGCCTGTGATATCCGTCTCATCTGATCCGGCTGCCTGCATCCTTACAGTGACTTTCCGATAGGAAACAGAAAAATCATTCTCGAAAGAATTCTGCCGTCTTCGATCATGCATGATCGATCCCAGATCGACCAGTGTTTTTTCCACATGCGGATACTCCGGGAAAACCGATTCCCGTAAAAGGCTTCCATTCTGTGCAATGATCGAATGACCGGAAAAAACCAGGTCCGTACTGCTCTCATCCGTTCCGGAAGATACATAGATATAAGCACAGTAGCAGGAACCGCTCTGCTGTTTGACCAGTTCCACACGGTATTCCTGTTTCCCGATCAGTTCATCGGATGCGGAAAGATTTGCGATGATATTTGCGCCTGCCAGTGCCGCATGCGTACTCGGTTTATCCGGGATCCAGAGATCCTCGCAGATTTCGACACCCAGCACCGCGCCCGTGACCGGATCTTCCGCCAGGATATCCGTTCCAAACGGGATCTCTTTTCCCCCGATCAGCACTGTTTTTCCTTTAAGATCCTTACCGGATGCGAACCAGCGGCACTCATAGAATTCCGAATAGTTGGGAATATACGACTTCGGGATGAGTGCTTTTACCGCACCTTCCGAAAGAACTGCCGCCACGTTATAGAGGTTGTTCTCATATCGGAGAGGAAGCCCGACAACCGCCGTGATACCTGAACCTTCTGTTACTGCTGCGATCTCTGTCAGTGCCTTCTCGGACTCTTCCAAAAGGAGATCACTTTCGAAAAGATCGGCACAGGTGTACCCGGTGATCGAGAGTTCCGGAAAAACGATCACACCGCAGTCTTTCTGCTTTTGGATCTCCTCGATGATCCTTTCCGTGTTATATCTGACGTCACCGACATGGATCGGCGGAACTGCCGCGGCGACCGCGACCAGATGGTTCTTCATTGATATCACCTCATCACGCAGCTTCTGTTCGGATCACTTGTCGCCGAAAATATCCTTGATCCGGCGCATCGCCTCGACCGTATTCTCGTGTGTGTTGAAGGATGTGAATCTTACATATCCCTCTCCGCAAGCGCCGAAACCGGATCCCGGCGTACAGATGACGTTTGCCTTGGAGAGAAGCTCATCGAAGAATGCCCAGGACTTCATGGACTTCGGGCACTTTACCCAGATGTACGGAGAGTTCTTGCCACCGGTATAAGGCCACTTCAGTTCCGTAAATGTATCCGCGATCACTTTCGCGTTCTCCTTATAGTAATGGATGTTTTCCGTAAGCTCGGCATAGCCCTGTTCCTTCAGGCAGGCAGCAGCCGCTCTCTGGATCGGATAAGCGACACCGTTAAACTTCGTCGACTGACGGCGCAGCCACATCTTACGGAGCTGGATCCCGTCACGTACCAGGCCACCCGGAACGATGGTGTATCCGCAGCGGAGTCCGGTAAAGCCGGCTGTCTTGGAAAAAGAGCAGAACTCGATCGCACAAGATCTTGCACCCTCGATCTCATAGATCGTTCTCGGCACATCCGGATCGGTTACGAAGGATTCGTACGCCGCATCGAAAAGGATCACGGAACCGTGCTGGTTTGCATAGTCGACCCACTTCTGAAGACGAGCCCTGTCATACGCTGCACCGGTCGGGTTGTTCGGAGAACAGAGGTAGATGATATCCGCTTCAAGTCCCGGATACGGCATCGGAAGAAAACCGTTGTCCGCGGTAGCCGAGAGCTTAATGACCTCTCTTCCTGCCATGACATTTGTATCAACATAAACCGGGTAGACCGGATCTGTCACGGCCACCACATTATCTTTATCGAAGATATCGAGGATGTTTCCGATATCGCTCTTTGCTCCATCGGAAACGAAGATCTCATCGCTGAACAGTTTGATTCCGTCTTCGCGCTGATAGTAATCCGCGATCGCATCTCTTAAGAATTCATATCCCTGCTCCGGTCCGTATCCGTGGAAACCTTCTGCAGTTCCCATTTCTTCAGTTGCCTTGATGAGAGCTTCTACTGCGGACTTGCAGATCGGACGTGTGACATCGCCGATGCCCATCTTGATCAGGGACGCACCCGGATCCTGTTCCATATACTTACGTACCCGCTCCGCAACCTCGGAAAAGAGGTACGTCTCTTCGATGTTCTGGTAGTTCTTGTTGATATGCATTTTCTTCTTCCTCCTATATTTTCACACTTCGATCTCGCCGGTGAAGCTGATCACCGCGGGTCCCGTCATGAGTACACGCTCATCTGTATAGTTGATCACGAGTTCGCCGCCGTTTAATATCACGCGGACATCCTCACCCTTCTTCGCATGACCGTTCAGGCAGGCAGCAACTACTGTCGCGCAGGTTCCGGTACCGCAGGCCCAGGTCTCACCGGATCCTCTTTCCCAGACACGCATGCGAAGGAGATTCTCACCGAGAACCTCCACAAATTCCGTATTTACACTTTCAGGGAACATCGGATGATGTTCGAACTTCGGTCCGATCGACGGAAGATCCATCGACTCGACATTCTGTACGAAAAGCACTGTATGGGGATTGCCCATCGAAACGCAGGTGATGTTGTACTTCTGCCCGTCGACCTCGACCTCTCTGTCAACAACAGAATCGCCGTCCAGGTCTACCGGGATCAGCTTGGGAGAAAGGATCGCATGTCCCATGTCGACTGTCGCGCCGACTGCGGTTCCGGTTTCATCAAGCTGCATCTTCAGTGTCTTGATCCCGCTCTTTGTTTCGATCGTGAGTGTATCCTTGTCGACACCCCATATGTCGTGCACGAACTTTCCAACGCAGCGGATTCCGTTACCACACATCTTTCCTTCGGAACCGTCGAGGTTGAACATGATCATCTTCGCATCCGCCACATCCGACGGCGCCACCAGGATCAAGCCGTCAGATCCGATACCGAAATGTCTGTCAGAGATCTTTACCGAAAGAGCAGAAGAATCTTCGATCGTGTACTTACGTGCGTCGATATACACATAGTCATTACCGCATCCCTGCATCTTATAAAACTCATACTTCATCAGCATGCACCTTCTTTCCAAGAACCAGCACGCCTTTGTGTATGGTTATTTATGTATTCTTAAATCGTTATATATTTTTGAACCTTTTTATCTAATAAACGGGTACTTAATTACCGGACTCGTATGTTCTGATGATCTCGTACGATACTTCCGACCGGGTACGCCCGCTGTTCATCGCTTCTTTCTCGATGAACTTATGCGCCTCTTCTTCCGTGAAGGACAGTGTCTGCATCAGAAGAAGCTTAGCTCTGGTGACCACTTTCTCGTCATCAAGTTTTTTCTTCAGCGCACCGAGCCGGATATGTGCCATATCCGCTGATTGTATCGCTGTGGCAAAAGCACTCTGCTTCAGCGGCTTGACAAGAATTGTCGCGCCCATGTCGAGAAGTTTCTCTTTTGCCTTTTTCTCATCCTCAGAAGAGAACTCCGTCTCATCGGCAAGGAAGAGGATGCTGGCTGTCGGATGAGCAACTGCCGTCCTGCAGGCCTTCATTGCTGCCGGATCCGTTACTCCCGACTCCACGATCAGAAGACCGTAGTCACCGGCTTTAGCCAGGCGGATACCTTTTTCGGAGAAAGTTTCCCACACCACTTCGTGGGGATGCTTGAGGCTGTTGACAATGAAATTCTCCAGAACACGGCTGGCCCCCGGTTCTCTTCGCAGGATCAATACTTTATCTATACCTGTTGAACTCATTTATCTCACCTCACTTTTTTATCGGATCGACATCTCCGATCGACAGATTAGCCTTAACTAACTATCATTATGCACAGGAAGTTTACCTCTGCTAACACAGTTATTTTTTCTTCCTACTTAATAATGTACGCCTGGTTTGTTTATTTTGCAACTCTTCTTTTGCTAAAATTCATTTTGACGTGAGAAATCGTTCATTATTTCATGTAAATTTCTCATTTTGTGCAAGTTATCGATAGAAATTATTCATTTTGGTGTTGACAACCTCAAATTGCAAGGGTAATATACGCACATAAAGCAAAGGCGCTTGGAATTCTTTTCCAGGTGCCTCTTTCACTTTTTAAAGGAGGAAAAACACTATGACAAACGTACCTGAGATCTTTGGTAACATGGTTTTCAATGAACAGATCATGAAGGCCCGTCTCCCGAAAGAAACTTACAAAGCAATGAAAAAGACCATTAATGAAGGTCTTCCGCTGAATATTGATATCGCCAACGTTGTCGCCAATGCCATGAAGGATTGGGCAGTGGAAAAAGGAGCCACACACTTCACTCACTGGTTCCAGCCGCTTACCGGTGTAACCGCTGAGAAACACGACAGTTTCATCTCCCCGACTTCTGACGGCGGCGTGATCATGGAGTTCTCCGGAAAAGAACTCGTCCAGGGCGAACCGGATGCTTCTTCTTTCCCGTCTGGCGGACTGAGAGCTACATTTGAAGCAAGAGGCTATACAGCATGGGATCCGACAAGCTACGCTTTCATCAAAGACAACACACTCTGCATCCCGACCGCTTTCTGTTCTTACAGCGGCGAGGCACTCGACAAGAAGACACCTCTTCTCCGTTCGATGGAAGTTATCAGCAAGCAGGCCGTCCGTGTACTCCGTCTCTTCGGTAACACCGACCCCCACCTCACAGTAAAAACTACTGTAGGACCTGAGCAGGAATACTTCCTCATCCCGGTAGAGCTTTACAACCAGAGAAAAGACCTTATTTATACAGGAAGAACTCTTTTCGGTGCCAAGGCTCCGAAGGGTCAGGAACTCGAAGATCATTACTTCGGATCCATCAAGCCGAGAGTATCCGCTTACATGAAGGATCTCGATGAAGAACTCTGGAAGCTGGGTGTTCTTGCCAAGACAAAGCATAACGAAGTTGCTCCTGCACAGCATGAGCTGGCACCGATCTTCACCACAACGAATATCGCAACTGACCATAACCAGTTAATGATGGAGATCATGCAGAAAGTTGCTAAGAAGCACGGTCTGGTTTGTCTCCTTCACGAGAAACCGTTCGCAGGTGTTAACGGATCCGGTAAGCATAACAACTGGTCCATCAGCACCAATAAGGGAGTCAACCTCCTGGAGCCCGGTGAAACACCTTCCGAGAATGCTCAGTTCTTACTGTTCCTGGCAGCCGTTATCCGTGCAGTAGATGTACATCAGGATCTGCTCCGTATCTCGGTAGCAACCGCAGGAAACGATCACCGTCTTGGCGCGAACGAAGCTCCGCCGGCAGTAGTTTCCATGTTCCTGGGTGATGAACTGAATGGTATCATCGAGTCGATCGTAGAAGGAAAAGCTTACGATCAGCATGAGAAAGTACAGATGGAGATCGGCGTAGACGTTCTTCCGAAGTTCCCGAAGGATTCTACCGATCGAAACAGAACTTCTCCGTTTGCTTTCACAGGTAATAAGTTCGAGTTCAGAATGCTCGGTTCCGCTAACTCGATCGCATGTGCGAACATCATGCTCAATACCGCGGTTGCAGATTCTCTCTGTGAATTTGCAGACAGACTCGAGAAGGCAAGTGATTTTAACGCAGAACTTTCTGCACTCATTAAAGAGACGATCACAGCCCACAAGAGAATCATCTTTAACGGCAACGGTTATGATGACAGCTGGATCAAGGAAGCTACCGAGGAGAGAGGTCTTCTCAATCTCCGTTCCACACCGGAAGCTATGGAGAGATTCCTCGATCAGAAGAATAAGGATCTGTTCCTGAAGTTTGGTGTATTCAGTCTCGCAGAGATGCAGAGCCGCCACGATATCCTCCTCGAGAACTACTCGAAGATCATCAATATCGAAGCACTCACCATGATCGATATGGCAAGAAAGGATATCCTGCCGGCAGTAACCGAGTACATCAAGGAACTGGCTGATACAGCGATCGCCGTTAAACAGGCCGCCGGAGTAGATGCAGCATTTGAGACCGATCTGATCAGTAAGCTCAGCAAACTCCAGAGCGATATCGCTTCGAGAACACAGGTCCTCGAAGATGCAGTAATCGAAGTACACGAGATCGAAGATATTCTCGCTCAGTCCTACGCTTATAGAGACAAAGTATTTGTAGCGATGCAGGATCTCCGTGCCGCAGCAGATACAGCAGAGTCCCTCTGCAGTGCCAAGATCTGGCCGTTCCCGTCCTACGGCGAACTGCTCTTCGGAGTTAGATAAAAACGCATAAGCGAAAAGTATCACACGCAATGTGGCGATGTGCCGAAGATGGGTAACCATCGGGCATCATCGCCACTTCTGCTTTTCGCGAAAAGAAAGTAAATGAGGTAAATAAAATGGAAGCTTTATTACAATCCGCAAACGACACTATATTTAGTGTATGGTTCTTGATAGGAGCCGCTTTGGTCTTCTTCATGCAGTGCGGTTTCGCAATGGTCGAGACCGGCTTTACCAGAGCAAAGAACGCAGGAAACATCATCATGAAAAACCTGATGGACTTCTGCATCGGTACTGTAGTATTCAGTCTCCTGGGCTTCGCCCTCATGATGAGTGAAGACTACGTAATGGGAATCATCGGTGTCCCGAACATGAAGATCTTCTCTGATTTTTCAAACTTCCCGATGTCCTCCTTCGTATTTAACTTAGTATTCTGTGCCACAGCCGCTACGATCGTTTCCGGTGCGATGGCAGAAAGAACCAAGTTCTCCGCATACTGTGTTTATTCCGGCATCATCAGCCTGGTCGTATATCCGATCGAAGCAGGCTGGGTATGGAACTCTCAGGGCTGGCTCGCAAAGATGGGCTTCATCGATTTCGCAGGTTCTGCAGCGATCCACTCCGTCGGCGGTCTCTCCGCTCTGATCGGTGCGATCATCCTCGGGCCACGTATCGGTAAGTATGTCAAAGACCAGAGCGGCAAGGTCGTAAAGGTCAAGGCGATCCAGGGTCACTCCTTAACACTCGGTGCTCTCGGCTGCTTCATCCTCTGGTTCGGCTGGTATGGATTCAACGGTGCTGCTGCAACTTCTGTTGCTTCTCTCGCAGCAATCTTCGTAACAACAACAGTTGCTCCGGCAGTCGCTACATGCGTCACCATGATCTACACCTGGATCAAGAACGGCAAGCCTGATGTATCCATGTGCTTGAACGCCTCCCTGGCAGGTCTTGTAGGTGTAACCGCAGGTTGTAACAACGTCGATGTTATCGGTGCTACAGTCATCGGTATCGTAAGCGGTATCCTCGTAGTAGTAGTTATTGAGAAGCTCGACCTTAAGTGCCACGTAGATGACCCGGTTGGTGCAGTTGGTGTTCACCTGGCAAACGGTGTCTGGGGTACGATCGCAGCAGGTCTCCTCTCCACTTCCACAGCAGATGCAGGAGTTGATGGTCCGATCTACGCACTCGTACACGGTACTTCCTTCTCCGAAGGTATGAAAGTTCTCGGCACACAGTGCCTGGGTATTACAGCGATCCTTGCTTGGACAGCACTCTGCATGATCCCTGCATTCCAGATCATCAAGCACACCATCGGTCTTCGTGCTTCCGCAGAAGACGAGCTCGCAGGTATGGATATTTCCGAGCACGGTCTGGTATCTGCTTACGCAGACTTCGCTCCGACAGTTGATGACTCTGTTCTTCCGAACATCAAGGTTATCGGCGAAACTCCGATGGCAGAAGCAATCGAAGTCAAAGAAGTTTCCAAGGTCGCTTCCGGTATTCCTTATAAGAGCCCGGACGGCAAGAAGCTCACCAAGATCGAGATCGTATGCAAAGAGCGTATGCTCGAGCCTCTTAAGTCCGCACTCCTGGATATCGGTATCACCGGTATGACAGTCACCCACGTTATGGGCTGCGGCATCCAGAAAGGTAAGCTGGAATTCTATCGAGGCGTTGAAGTTGAACCTTCACTCCTTCCGAAGATCCAGATGGATATCGTGGTAGCAAGAGTACCTGTACAGGCTGTCATCGATACTGCGAAGAGAGTGCTCTACACCGGCCATATCGGTGATGGTAAGATCTTCGTCTACGATGTCGAGAACGTCATCAAGGTACGTACAAGTGAAGAGGGATTCGACGCCTTACAGGATGTCGAATAATACGATAATCTGAAATCCCGAGAGGAGTCCTGCATGCATCCCGCAGGGCTCCTTAGGGCTTTTCAAAATACAATGAAGTATTGGAGGAAAAAGTTATGTGTTCCATTATGTTTTACCTGTGTCCCGGTCTGACGCAGGAGAAGTTTAAGGAGGGGTTTGATAAGACCATCTCGAGAGGTCCGGACCAGAGCCGGATCATAGACCTTACTGACGGCACCATGGGTTTCCACAGACTGGCGATCATGGGTCTCCACGAAGAAGGCATGCAGCCATTCACACAGAAGGGCAGATACCTCGTCTGCAACGGCGAGATCTACGGTTTCGAAGCATTTCGGCAGGAACTCCTTTCCGACGG
>DFFH01000005.1 GCA_002368805.1 Mageeibacillus sp. UBA3781
AGAGCTTTCTGTTTTAGCTTTCTTTTTACATCCGACGGAAAGGATCATTGCCATCATAAGAACGACCGAAATAATACGCTTTTTCATAAAGCTTACCTCCGCTTCCTGATTCCTTGTTTTACAACCCCAGCTTCAGTATATAGAACAAATAATGAAAAGTCATCCCGGTGAAATAAAGAATCTGTCACTTTAAAGCGGATAACATACAGCAAACCGGCAGAAGAATCATGAAAAATTATCCTGCCGGTTTCGTGTTTACTATATGCAATTATTTATGCGAAAGGCGAAAGACTTACTCCTCGTACAGTGCGGTAGAGAGATATCTGTCACCGGAGTCCGGGAGAAGAACGACGATGTTCTTTCCTGCATTCTCCGGGCGCTTCGCCAGTTCAAGTGCAGCAAATGCAGCCGCACCGGAAGAGATGCCGACGAGCACGCCTTCCTGTTTTCCGATCTTTCTTCCGATGTCAAATGCATCTTCATTAGATACCGGGAATACTTCGTCATAGATAGATGTATCGAGTGTCTCCGGAACGAAACCTGCGCCGATACCCTGGATCTTATGGGAACCGGAACGGCCTTCAGAGAGCACCGGAGAATCCTTCGGCTCGACAGCGACGATCTTCACGCCCGGGTTCTTTTCCTTGAGAAAAGCACCTGTACCGGTGATCGTTCCGCCTGTTCCAACACCTGCGACGAAGATATCGACTTTACCGTCGAGATCTTCCCAGATCTCGGGACCTGTCGTTGCCTTATGAACGGCCGGGTTTGCCGGGTTGGTGAACTGCGACGGGATCAGGCTGTCCGCGATCTCCTGGTGAAGTTCTTCTGCTTTTGCGATCGCGCCCTTCATGCCCTTACTGCCTTCACTGAGCACCAGCTCGGCACCATAGGCCTTCATAAGCTTTCTTCTCTCGACGGACATCGTGTCCGGCATTACGATGATGGATCTGTATCCTCTTGCTGTTGCTACAGCAGCAAGTCCGATACCTGTGTTACCGGATGTCGGCTCGATGATCGTTGTCGTCGGCTTCAGGATACCCTTTGCCTCTGCATCATCGAGCATCGCCTTTGCGATACGGTCCTTGACGGATCCGCCCGGATTAAAGTACTCCAGTTTTGCGAACACCTTTGCAACTGCGCCGGTGGACTTTTCAAGATGTGTCAGTTCCAGGATCGGTGTTTTTCCGATCAGCTGATCTGCTGATGTGTAAATGTTTGCCATAATTACGTTCCTTCCTTCGTTTATTTTCGCCCGGAGAATCCTTCCGGGACTTTCATCTCACTTATTTATGTTTGTTATTTTACTCTTATACCTTGGCAAAAGCACTCTCAAGATCCGCGATGATATCGTCGATGTGCTCTGTACCGATGGACAGACGGATCGTGGTCGGCTTGATGCCTGCATTCAGAAGTTCTTCCTCAGACAGCTGGGAGTGTGTCGTAGAAGCCGGATGGATAACCAGGGACTTGACGTCAGCTACGTTTGCCAGGAGCGAGAACAGTTCGAGATCCTCAGTGAACTTTCTTGCCTGATCCGCGGTTCCCTTCAGTTCGAAAGTGAAGATTGAACCTGCGCCGTTCGGGAAGTAACGGTCGTAAAGTGCTTTTTGCGAAGGATCGATTGCCGGATGGTTGACCTTTTCGACTTTCGGATGATTCTTCAGGAAGTCAACGACCTTCAGTGCATTCTCTACATGACGCTCCACACGGAGAGACAGTGTCTCAAGTCCCTGCAGGAGCAGGAAGGAGTTGAACGGAGAGATCGCTGCACCTTCGTCACGGAGAAGTGTGGTTCTTGCCTTGATGATGTAAGCGATGTTACCGACAGCCTGTGTAAATACTACGCCATGGTAGGACGGGTTCGGCTTGGAAAGTCCCGGGAACTTATCATTCTGTGCCCAGTCGAATTTACCGCCGTCGATGATGAGACCGCCCATTGTGGTACCGTGACCGCCGATAAACTTCGTAGCAGAGTGTACGACGATGTCGGCACCGTGCTCGATCGGACGGAGGTTATAAGGAGTTGCGAATGTGTTATCTACGATAAGCGGAACACCATTTTCGTGAGCGATCTTGGAAACAGCTTCAATATCAAGAACATCGGAGTTCGGGTTGCCGAGTGTCTCCGCAAAGAACAGCTTGGTGTTCGGCTGGAGCGCTTTTCTGAAGTTCTCCGGATCTGCCGGATCAACGAATGTTGTATGGATGCCCTGATCTTCGAGTGTGTGCTCGAGGAGGTTATAGGAACCGCCATAGATGTTCTTGGAAGCAACGACGTGATCACCTGCTACAGCGATGTTTGTAATTGCATATGTGATAGCTGCTGCACCGGATGCTACTGCCAGAGCGGCCGCGCCACCCTCGAGAGCTGCGATTCTCTGCTCGAGAACATCGGATGTCGGGTTCATGATTCTTGTATAGATGTTACCGCCTTCAGTAAGACCGAAGCGGTTAGCTGCCTGGGCAGCATCCTTAAATACATAGGAAGTGGTTGCATAGATCGGTACCGCACGTGCATCTGTTGCGGAATCCGGTTTTTCCTGGCCTACATGGATCTGTAATGTTTCAAATTTATAGTTGCTCATAGTTATATTATCCTTTCGAAATCAAAAAATGTGTTGCTGTTACTACAGCGTACTTCTCACGTGACGAGGCATATGTAGACGTAAGGAAGATACGTCACGTGAGTTACGCTATATATTCTTGTGCTTTTCTTATAGGGATCGCGTGATGTCACGCAATGTGGGAATCGCCATCACATATGGTCCGCCGATGGCCGGGCGTTCAATCCGATAAAAGAATCGGAGCGGGACCGGTCAGATACAGCGACACATTCGTCCGAAACGATAATTCTGTCTATTCAGTTGGATAAGAAGTTCTCTCATC
>DFFH01000154.1:0-3457 GCA_002368805.1 Mageeibacillus sp. UBA3781
CGACAGAGATGGTCCTGTGGCGGATCTCAGGGTGCTCGCTGTAATACTGAAGCATGTTCATGATCTCGGCGATGCCCGCCTTGTCATCCGCCCCCAGAAGAGTAGTGCCGTCAGTCGCGATCAGAGTCTCTCCGTGATGCAGAGCGAGCTCCGGAAACTGATCCTCCCGAAGGAACGGATCGTCTCCCTGGAAGTTCTCAATGAACCTGGGCTTTACATTCGCGCCGGACGCGGCTGGCGACGTATCCATATGAGATACGAAGCCGAGAGGCTCTCCCTCACCTTTAAGTTTTGCATATACATTACAGTGATCCCTGTCATATACAACATCTTCCGCCCCGAGTTCGACAAGTTCCGAGACCAGCAGTCCCGCCAGGTCATGCTGTTTCATGGTGCTTGGACTTGTCGTGCTCTCCTCGCTGCTCTGGGTGTCGATTGCAACATAGTTAAGGAATCTGTTGATCAGGTTTTCTGTCATTATGCATATGCCTCCAAATTATTCTTGTCTGTTTCAGGTGCTGTACGGTCCGTGCGATGCGCTTCGGCCTTATCGCACAAGAAAAAAGACGTCCTCGGAAGGACGCCCTTAAGCGGAGAGGATGGGATTCGAACCCATGCGCCCGTTAGGACAAACGGTTTTCAAGACCGCCTCGTTATGACCGCTTCGATACAGCTCCATCTGTATTGACTGCTAAATTTTACTAACTTTGGCCATTTATGTCAACTAAAGCAAAGAGGGGCACTCTTTTGAAGCAGCCCCTCTTCACTTTTGGTGAAATATATGGCAATCAGTTGTCCATCATATCAAGAAGGCGATCCAGATCGTCGTAGGAATAATACTCGATAACGATCGTGCCTTTACCTTTGACCTCGTCTTTCAGCTTTAATTTGACCTTTGTGCCATAGTAAGAGGTCAGTTTGTGTTCCACATCCTTTGTGCTGATAGCGACAGCGGAAGAGGCCTTTACGCGCGTTTTACGGGGTACTGTTGCTGCACCGCTCAGAATCTTCTTTACATATTCTTCTGTTTCACGGACGCTCATCTCTTTGATCATGACGACATCCGCGGCCTTCTTCTGCTCCTCTTTATCTGTAATTGCAAGAAGTGCCCGAGCATGACCGGCAGAAAGATCACCATTTCGGATGAAATCCTGAAGAGATTCATCGATGTTGATCAGTCTTAATGTATTCGCAATAGCCGGACGACTCTTACCGAGTTTCTTCGCAAGAGCTTCCTGTGTAAGGCCATGTTCTTTCATAAGGTTATCCATGGCAAAAGCTTCTTCAAGAGGGTTCAGATCCTGACGCTGGATGTTCTCAATAAGAGCCTGCTCCATGGTCTGCTGATCGGTTAAATCCCGAACGATCGCAGGAATTACTTTCAGCCCTGCAAGACGAGATGCTCTCCATCTTCTCTCACCTGCAACAATGCGATATCCGGTGCCTCTCTTTGCAACAATGATCGGCTGAATTACACCGTTTTCCTTGATAGAATCTGCAAGTTCCTGAAGAGCATCTTCCTTGAATTGCTTTCTCGGCTGATCACTATTTGGAGAGATATCATTGATCTTCAGTTCAACTACTGAATCTTTCTGTGTTTCCGGGATTCCATCCACAGAAAGAAGTGCACCTAAGCCCTTACCTAAACCTTTCTTCGTAGCCATTTAATCACCTCATATATTGATGTTCGTCTATATATTACTCTTATTTTGTTCTCTTTATTACTTCATTTGCGAGAGCCTGATATGCCAGAGAGCCCTTGGATTTGGCATCATACTCATCTATTGTCTGACCGTGGCTGGGAGCCTCGGCAAGGCGTACATTTCTCGGAATAAATGTATTGAATACCTTATCTCCAAAGTACTTCTGAACCTCTTCCACGACCTGCTTGGTAAGCTGTGTACGTCTGTCATGCATGGTAATAACTACACCGAGAATACCAATGGAAGGATTAAGCTTTTTCTTTATCATGTTGATTGTATCTATTAGCTGGGTTAATCCTTCAAGCGCATAATATTCACCCTGGATCGGAACAATAACTCCTTCGCAGGCTGCTAGAGCATTAATTGTAAGCAAGCCAAGGGATGGCGGACAGTCGATAATAATATAATCATACTTATCCAGGACCGGTTCGATGGCTCTTCTAAGGATCGTCTCTCTACTGATCGCAGATACTAATTCAACTTCTGCACCGGCAAGATTGATATTTGTCGGACACATATCCACATTTTTAACGGATGTGGATGCAATTACTGTGCTGATATCTTCTTCATTTACAAGCAGATCATATACAGTATTCTCCAGTTCGGTTTTATCAAAACCGTATCCGCTGGTTGCATTGCCCTGTGGATCAAGGTCAATTATCAGCACTTTTTTGCGTTTTTTAGCCAAAAATGCACCAAGATTAACCGCAGTTGTAGTCTTTCCTACACCGCCTTTTTGATTAACGATTGAAATTACGTATGCCATATGTGCTCCTTTATCATTCGTATTAAGATAATAGTATCAGAAATCGACATTTACTATATGTCAGTTACTTTACACTTTCCAGTAAAAAGTTCAGAAAAAATTCAAAGTTGAATATTAAAAACGCATTTTTACAGTTTTCACTTATATGTTTCACGTGAAACATTGAGTCATTTTGAATATTTCTATTAAATTGTGTTTTTTGAAATTTCAAGAGATATACTTGTATTGTTTCACGTGAAACAATAAAATAGTATTTTTTTGTTCATGATGGCAAAAGTGATTTTTGTAGAATTTATTTTAACAATGAAAACAGATATTTGATTTCTGTGTAGATTCATTTTTTGAATTACTTAACATCTTTGTTTTATGCAAGATTGTATTTAAATAAAATATCCTTCAGTTTTGAAAGAGAGTCGTTTATGGAAATGTTTCACGTGAAACATTTGGCTGAATATAAAAGGACTCCACACATTTGCTGTGTGGAGTCCATATTGATTTCAGATGTGAATTGTTATTACATATCCAGTTGAGCGAATTTCGCATTTGCCTGGATGAATTCTTTTCTCGGCTCAACCTGATCACCCATGAGAAGTGTCATTGCTTCGTCTGCAGCCTGAGCATCTTCGATAGTAACTTTCAGAAGCTTTCTGGTTGCCGGGTTCATTGTTGTCTCCCAGAGCTGTTCGGAGCTCATCTCACCGAGACCCTTGTAACGCTGAATCTTCGGCTCCTTCCAGCCTGTTTTCTGTTTAATCTCTTCGACTTCTTTATCATCATATGCATAGTAGCCTTCGTTACCCTGATATACACGGTAGAGCGGTGGGCAAGCGATGTATGCATATCCGAGTTCTACGAGAGGTCTCAGATAACGGAAGAAGAAGGTGAGAAGAAGTGTTCTGATATGAGATCCATCGACATCGGCATCGGCCATGATGATGACCTTATGATAACGGAGCTTCTCCGGATCGAAATCATCACCGATTCCGGC
>DFFH01000154.1:3568-8619 GCA_002368805.1 Mageeibacillus sp. UBA3781
TTCAGCATCTTACCCCAGAGAGGGAGGATCGCCTGATATTTTCTCTCACGTCCCTGCTTAGCGGATCCGCCTGCGGAGTCTCCCTCTACGATGAAGATCTCACAGAATGTCGGGTCTTTTTCCTGACAGTCAGCAAGCTTTCCAGGGAGAGTATTTGACTCAAATACACTCTTTCTTCTCGTCATATCACGGGCTTTTCTAGCTGCCTCACGGGCACGGGAAGCAGACAGGCACTTGTCCATGACGATCTTCGCAACATTCGGATTTTCCTCGAGATACTGAGCCAGTTTTTCTGACATGACAGTCTCTACAAGCGTTCTAATTTCGGCATTTCCAAGCTTTGACTTTGTTTGACCTTCAAACTGCGGTTCCGGAAGTTTCACACTGATAATGGCGCCAATACCTTCTCTGGTATCCTCACCCTGGAGGTTTCTGTCAGAGTCCTTAATGTACTTATACTTTCTGGCATAATCATTAATGACCTTAGTAAGAGCACTCTTAAAGCCGGTAAGGTGGGAACCGCCTTCGACTGTTGCGATGTTATTTGCGTAGGAATAGACGTTCTCAGCGAAGGAATCGTTATACTGGATAGCGACCTCTACGAAGCACTCTCCGCTTCTCTGAGCGATATAGATCGGTGGCTTGTGAAGCGCCTCTCTGTGGCGGTTTAAGTACTCTACGAAGGAGATGATACCACCGTCATAGTGAAGTACTTTGTCGACCGGTTCTTCGGCTCTGTCGTCACGAAGAATGATGGTGATCTCTCTATTCAGAAAAGCCATTTCACGATAACGTGTGATCATAGCATCGAAATCGAAACGGCAGTCCGGGAAGATCTCCGGGTCCGGTGTGAATACTGTGGTCGTACCGGTATCATTCTCATCGCATTTTCCGACGATCTCGAGGGGAGAAGTAGTCTTTCCGCGTTCAAATTCAATATGGTAAATGTTTCCTTCACGGCGTACTTCTACGACCATCTTGGAAGCAAGCGCATTAACTACGGAAGCACCTACACCATGCAGACCGCCGGAAACGCTATATGCGCCGCCGCCGAACTTACCACCGGCATGAAGTACTGTGTGTACGACTTCAACAGTAGGAATACCCATTTTCGGGTGAATACCGACCGGAATACCGGAACCGTTATCCTGTACTGTAACAGAACCATCTTTATTTACTGTGACCTTGATGGTATCACAGCGGCCGGCAAGCGCCTCATCGACAGAGTTCGCTACGATCTCATATACGAGGTGGTGAAGGCCTCTGAGGGTCGTATCACCGATATACATACCAGGACGCTTTCTAACGGCTTCCAGACCCTCCAGGACCTGAATATCTTCCTCGTTATATTCTTTCTTGTTCGTGGTGTCGAAATCATCCTGTCCCTGTGTCGCCTGCTCGAGATCTTCGAGAGAATCTTCCTTATAGTCTTCGGTCAAAGCACGAGGGTCAGAAGCGAGGTTTACAAGACCATCTGTCTCTTCCTGTACCTCGTAATAAAACTCACGCTGTCCTTCCGGCTGACTCTGAGATCCATTCTCAGCGGATGCGTTCTGCAGGTTCTTTTCGTCGTCCATTTTTCGTCTTTCCTTCCTTATTTTTCCCGTAAAAAGCCTTCTTTAGGGAAAAAACTCATATTTTGATCCGATACTTCGAAAAGTACTGGTATCTAAAGCTTTGTAACACTGTTATTGCACGATTTCGGGCATATTTTTCGCGTTATCTATGCGCTTTTTGAGCGTCAAGACCGAGATAGGGGAGACAAAGGTCCGATCATCTGTCAGGATGAGGGAACGCGGTATCTCTTCAGAGACATATTCGAGGATATTATCCTCTTCCTGCTGCCGCAGAAATGCATTCACATCCGAAGAAGCCTGTACGGTCTCAAGATTTACCAGACCGATGATCGAATCGATCAGGATCGTATATTCTCCGCCGATATGAACGAACATCAGAAACGCCCCTTAACACTATCTGTTTTGACCTAAATATTATACCATAAAAGCACTGGAAAAGGTCAATTTTCTACTCATTTTCTATTCTCTTCACAGAACCCTCTGATACCTCAAAGAAGGCTATTTTCGATGCTTTTTCCAGTGAATCCGCCAGTTCCTGCTCGATGAAGGATTTATCCGTGCAGGTAATGAAGATCTGGGCATCTCCGATCTCGGAAAGCAGGCACTTTCTTCTTGCTGCATCGAGCTCGCCGAAAACATCGTCCAGAAGAAGTACCGGGGAGTCATTCGTCTCTTCACGCATGATATCCAGTTCCGCAAGTTTCATGGAAAGAGCAGCGGATCTCTGCTGACCCTGAGAGGCAAACATACGAAGACCATCACCATCCAGAGACATCTGAAGATCGTCCCTCTGCGGTCCGTGATTGGTCGTACCGCGGTAAAAATCCTCTTCGATGGAATTATCCCACTTTGAGATCAAAGCCTCGATGATCTCCTCATCTGAGTTCTTTTCGAACATATCGATGGGTATGCATGTTTTATATTTTACGAAGAGAGATTCGCTGCCATTACTGATTCTTTCATGATGGACCTTCGCAAACTTATCTATCCGGAGAGAGAAGAGATATCGGTCACGCATGATCTTTACCGCTGATCTGGCCATTGGTTCATGCCAGATGGACATTTCCTCACGGATCTGATCAGAAAGCGTCTTATTGCCATTAGAGCGCGCATTCTTGATGATCCTGTTACGGTTCATCAGAAGACGGACATAATTCGACAGCTCGAAAAAGTAGGATGTCTTTACGGAAGAAAGAAGTACATTCAGGTACTTTCTGCGCACAGAGGGACCTTCTTTGATGAGCATCAAGTCCTCAGGAGCAAATATAACAGCGTTAAAAATCCCGAAATAATCGGATATTTTCTCAAAAGGCACTTCATCATGGCAAACTATCTTTTTTGCCCGCTTTACGGTGGAATCTTCCCCCTGTCCGTCATCATACATGACGGAAACCGACTCATCATATGCATTATAGGAGGAGGTCAGCTGAAGCTTCACCTTATATCTGTGTTCCCCGTGAAGGATCATCTCACTGTCTTTGGATGTACGGTGGGAATGGGTAGAAGTACATAAATAGATGGACTCCAATATATTCGTTTTACCCTGGGCATTCGATCCATAGAATACATTAACAGAAGGCTCGACCTTAAGATCAAGCCTTCTGTAATTTCTAAAGTTCTGAAGTTCTATGGAACGTATATACATATCGTATTCTCAGTCTGTCATCGCGATAGATGAAAGCGGTCACTTCTATATCAGTGATCACTTACGAAGCGGCAGGATCAGATACGTATATCCATCTCCCTCTACAGGAACGACCACGGACGGACCATTGGAGCCGGAGAAGAGGAACTTGACGGTATCATCATCGATGGCACGAAGCGCGTCCATGATGTATTTATGGTTGAAATCCACGTTAATGAGATCACCTGTAATCTGGCAGGAAACTTCCTCACGGAGATTACCGAGTTCAGTAGAAGATCTGATCACGAGAGTCTCCTCATTATCCATAGAGAGGTTTACAGGGCAGCGGCGGTCTTCCTTCTGGATGATCAGGGAAGCACGCTCAACGGCGTTCAGAACAGCATTCTTATCAACGATCATCGTTGTGGAAGAATTCTTCGGAACGATTGCGTGATAATCCAGAAACTCACCATTAATCAGTCTGGATACGATTCTGAACTTACCTGTATCGAAGAGGATGTGGTTTGTGGAAGCATAAATAACTACTTCCGCGTCTTTTCCTGTCAGGATACGTGCTGCCTCGTGAAGTGCTTTTCCGGGGATAAGGAACTTCATCACAGGAAGATCCTCGCCGATCTCTTTCTTTCTGTGTGCCATACGGAAACCGTCGATAGATACGACATTGATGTTCTTTCCGTCAGACTCGAAGAGGGAACCATTCAGGATCGGACGTCCTTCGTCTGTCGAGATCGCGAAGATCGTCTGGCTGATCATGTCTCTTAAGATCTCCTGGTTCAGGATGATCTTGTTATCATCGCCTACTACCGGGATCGTCGGGAATCCTTCTGCGGAGATACCATTGATCGAGAACTTCGAAGTGCCGCTCTCGATGTCGATCACCATTCTCTCATTGGAAGAAATAGCAACTTCCTCATCCGGGAGCTTTCTGACGATCTCACCAAATACCTTGGAAGGAATAACGATAGCTCCTTCTTCCATTACATCTGCTTCTACAAGTGCTTCAATACCTGTCTCTAAATCATAGCCTGTGAGCTTGACGCCCTTCGCATCGGCTTCAATTAAAATACCATCTAATATAGGTAAAGTAGAACGAGTTGAAACTGCCTTCTGAACGATCGAAATAGCTTCGACCAGATTGTCTCTTGAAATAACAAGTTTCATGCGTTTCTAGCCTCCATTTTCTATTTATCAAATAACACTATATATTATACAGGAAAATTACAAAAATGCTACACAGAATACTCGAAAAGCTAGAGAAATTCAACATCTTATCGAGTTTTCACCTACGAGAAAAGTTTTCCACTTTTTTCCACTTTGAGAAATCGGATTTTTGTGGGGAGAATTCTTCCGGCTGCATAAATACAAACAATAAAAGTCAGAAGAATAGTACTTCTCCTTCTTAATATTATGCTCTGTGAAAATGGTTCAAAAGCGCCTCAAAGGCTGAAATACCAGTATTTCTTATGTGTAAAACGTGTGAAAAGCACTGTGCAAAAGAAAAGGAGTTTTAAACCTTATCCACAAGCTGATCTTATCCACATTAAATGCACTTGTTTTCCTACGGAAGTTTTCCACAAATGAACGAAAAAGAGTGGAAAACTTTAGTTAAAAAGACGCTTTTTAATCGAATCGATGCGGATGGAAGTCTCGGAGTTCTCGTCTTTCAGACTTGTTTCAATTTTGTTACAAGCATGCAGAACCGTGCTATGATCTTTGCCTGCGAAAAACTCTCCGATCTTCGGATAGGTCATGTTCAGTTCCGATCTGCAAAGGAACATGCAGACCTGTCTGGGAACGAGGATCTCTTTGCTTCTTTTATTGGACATGAT
>DFFH01000120.1:0-2350 GCA_002368805.1 Mageeibacillus sp. UBA3781
TGATGTTCGTCTCGAGGAAAGACTTTCAGATCAAGCACATGGGCCATCGTATCGAACTTGGTGAGATCGAGGTCAATGCACAGATGATCGAGGGCATCACCGGCGCGGCGTGCGTGTATGACAAGGCAAAAGGCAAGATCGTGCTCTTCTATAGCGGAGACAAGGAAGAGGCGGACATGAAGGTCATCCTCAAGGATTCCCTCCCGCGCTATATGGTGCCGAATGTCACGAAGAAACTCGACCGGATCCCGCTGACCAGTAACGGAAAGACGGACAGAGTCGCTCTCGCCGGCATGATCTGATCAGCCGGAAAATGCGGAGAATGCCGTATCTGAGCGCTGCATACGGAACTGCTTCGGAGTAAATCCCGTTTTCTCCCGGAACACCTTGATGAAATGGCTCTGCGAACAGAACGCGAGTGAATATGCGATCTGTGAGTAAGTGTACTCGGTGCGCGTCAGGAGCGCCTGCGCCGTCTCGATGCGCCTTCTGAGAAGATATGCGCTGAAGGACTCTCCCATTTCCGCCTTAAAGATTGTTGCCAGATAATTCGGGTGCAGCCCTGTCTGCGCGGCAAGATCCCGAAGAGTGATCCGGCTGGAAAAGTGCGCATCGATATAGTTCAGACAGGTCATGACCGGCCGGGAGAAGATCTTCGACTTCTTCGTCAGCTGCACGAGCTCGACGAGCTTCGTCCAGAATTCCCGGACCAGCTCCCGGAGTGCTTTTTCCGTGGTAAGAACATCTGCTTTCTGGATATAAAGGTCGCTGAGCGAATACACACGTTCCTGGGGGACACCCGCCTCGATCGCATAGCGTGTTGCCAGTCCGGTGCCGATGATGAAGAGGTACCGCATGTTCCGCACCGGGTCGGAAGAAAGCTTGCCCTGGATCTTCGGGTCGCTGATACGGACGGCCTCATCGACCGCCGCCATATCGCCCTGCATCAGAAGATGATATCTCCTGTTTTCCTCACGGTACGTAGTGTGGCGGAAGCTGTTCTCACTGTTTTCATGAAGAAGACGAGTGATCTCGCTCTGGGGGATGAGAGTCTCGGACATGGCTGGCGCTCCTTTGGAAAGTGATATAAATCTTAACATTATTATATAACTGAAACAGCGATAGAAATATAGTATTGATGAAGGGAAAGTGCTTTTCGCATATGGAAAAGCACTTTTACATGCGAAGTTTCAGGAGAATGACGATGGATATTCTATTTGCGGAAGGATCGAAGAAGGAGTTTTTGGAACTGCCGAAGGAGACGGTAAAAGATCTCGCACTCGAAGAGATCACCTCGTGGATGTCGGTGATGGTCGAGGAGAGGGTAGTGCTGACAGCGACGATGAGCCGGGTGCTCGCCGATCCGGAAGATATGAGGTTCCGGCAGGAGATCTTCCGCGATCTGATCGATAATCCGGAGCTTCGGGAAGGACTCTATGAGGCGGTCTCCATGATCCGCTCCATGAAGGAGTTTTCCGGTGCGAACCGTGCGACCAATCTGAAAGATAATGCACTCTATACGATCCTTCAGGAACTGCGGTCGATCTCTCTTTACTCGGATACCGTACGTTTCCTCTCGGACCTTCTCGGAAAATACGAGATCCGCTCCCGTGGACTTCTGGCGCTGAAGAAGGAGATGGATGCGGTCATCGCGACAGAGAAATTCAGCGAACTGAATGAAGACGTCAAGAAAATGATGGACGACCTGACCACCGTGCGGTCGGCGATCATCGGAGTGAATTTCACACCGGATCTCGATATCGAGAACGTCGCGGCCGTCGAGTTCATGCCGGTGCCGACCCGCTCAAAGTACAGTTTCGTCAATGTTGCTTCCAGTATCGGTATCCTGACGAAAGCCGGGCAGGGTGCACAGGCAATCGGTATGTCCCATGTAAATAATGTCTCCAGCAAGTATAAAGATCCGCTTCTGGTCGCGATGATGCCGATGATCGAGAAACACATGAAGCGCCACTTCGCTTCTGTGAAAAAGGTCATCTCCCAGTACCGTGATCTCGATATGAAGGGCATCACCGACCTTTATGAGGGAATGGTGTTCTATACCTGCTGTGCGCGCTATGCGGAAAAGCTTCAGGAAAGAGGATACGGAGTCAGCACTCCGGTGATCGAAAAGACGGAAGATAAGAAGTGGGAAGTGAAGGGGTTTTATAATATCCGACTGGCGATGCTCCGCGAGAAAAATGTCGTCAAGAATGATTTCTCCTTCTCGGAGGAAGAAAGGATCTTCATCCTGACCGGCCCGAACAGAGGAGGTAAGACGATCCTTGAGCAGGGACTGGGACTTGTGTCCCTGATGGCATCGGTCGGGCTCTTCGTCACGGCGGATTCCTGC
>DFFH01000120.1:2486-20521 GCA_002368805.1 Mageeibacillus sp. UBA3781
CGTCTCGGCGAAGAAGCAAAGCGTGTCCGCGAGATCGTCACGCAGACAGATGCCGACACACTGGTGCTTTTCAATGAGACGTATTCGACGACCTCATCTTCGGATGCGCTCTATCTGTCCGAGGATCTTCTTCATATCCTGAAGGACAAGGGCGCGGCGGTGATCTTTAACACGCATATCCACGAGCTTGCCAAAGAGATCCCGGAGATGAATAAGTGGGACGGCAAAGGAAAGATCATCAGTGTGATCATGGAGATCAAGGATAACGTCAACACTTTCCGCGTCAAGCGCGCCGAGCCGGACTACTGCTCCTATGCGAGGAATATCGCCCTGAAATACGGGGTCACCTACGAGCAGATGAAGGAGACGAAATAGAAAGCGGACCGACAGTTACTGTTTTGTAATTGCAAGGTGCAAGCCGTACGTTTATAATTATCACGGACGCTTATTAAGAGCGAATTTTCGGAGGTTAGTCAAATGGACGAGCTGATTGCGATTTTGAAGGACATCCACCCGGATGTGGACTATGAACAGGCAACGAATCTGATCGACGGAAAGATCCTCGATTCTTTCGATATTATTTCTCTGGTATCTGAGATCAACGACAAGTTTGATGTCGTCGTCTCTGCAGAATACATGATCCCGGAGAATTTTAATTCTGCCCGGGCACTGTGGGAGCTCATCCAGAAACTTCAGGACGAAGAGTAATCCCGTATGTTTTTTACTTCCTATAAATTCATCGGATTTGTGATCCTTCTGGTATCACTCTATTATGTGCTACCGAAGAAGGCCAAGTGGCCCCTGCTCCTGCTGGGGTCCTACGTTTTCTATTACTTCGCGGGATGGACGTGCCTCTTTTATATCCTCGGCGTCACGGTCATCACGTATGTCGCGGGACTTCTGATCTCGAAGAATAAAAAGATCTCCGATGTCCGCTTTGCTGAGATGAAGCAGCTCGAAAAAAGCGGGGAAGGGTCCT
Source organism: Mageeibacillus sp. UBA3781 (assembly GCA_002368805.1). GTDB lineage: Bacteria > Bacillota > Clostridia > Saccharofermentanales > Saccharofermentanaceae > Scatonaster. The sequence goes on from DFFH01000120.1 coordinate 3,466, forward strand.
CTGAGGAAGTCGGAAAAGAAGCCAGAAAACGCTATAAGGAAGCGCAGAAGAAGAGACGCCGCCGCATCATGGCGATCGGCATCACTCTGGCGCTCCTGATCCTTGCAGTCGTGAAATATACCAACTTTACGATCCACAACATAAACAGCATTTTGAGTGTTTTTCACGCGCCGAAAAGGATCGATTTCCTGACCATCGCACTGCCGATGGGTATTTCATTTTACACATTCCAGGCGGTCGGATATGTCATCGACGTCTATCGCGACCGGCATGAAGCGCAGAGAAACTTCTTCAAGTATGCGCTGTTCGTAAGTTTTTTTCCGCAGCTGGTGCAGGGCCCGATCAGCCGCTACGGCGATCTTAGTAAAGAACTCTTCACGCCGCATACCTTTAAGGGACGCGTGGTCGAGCGGGGACTGCAGCGCGTTATCTGGGGATATTTCAAAAAACTTGTGATCGCGGACCGTATCCTGCCGGCGGTTAATACTATGATCGGAACTCCGGAGAGCTTTAAGGGTGCGTATGTTTTCCTCGTCATGATGTTCTACGCGGTCGAGCTGTATGCTGACTTTACCGGCGGCATCGATATCACGATCGGTATCGCGGAGATGCTCGGCATCCCGGTCAAAGAGAATTTCGAGCGGCCGTTCTTCAGCAAGAACATTGCCGAATACTGGAGACGCTGGCACATCACGATGGGCACGTGGTTTACGGATTATATCTTCTATCCGATCTCGGTCAGCGGACCGATGCTCAAGCTCAGCAAGTGGGGACGTGCGCATCTTCCGGAAAAAGTCGGAAAGAGACTTCCTGTCTATCTGGCCTCCTTCGTCGTATGGTTTACGACCGGTATCTGGCACGGTGCGAGCTGGAACTTCATTGTATGGGGATTGGGAAACTTCGTGGTCATCATGATCTCCCAGGAGCTCGAGCCGCTCTATGCGAAATTCCATAAGAAAGTGAATACCGACGGAAGCGTGACCTATAAGTCTTTCCAGATCGGAAGAACGATCCTTCTGATGAGTGCACTCCGTCTCTTCGACTGCTATAGAGATGTTCCGCTGACATTTAAGATGTTCGGTACGATGTTTACGACTTGGAACTGGGGCAGCCTCGGAAACGGTACACTGCTGCATCTTGGCGTGGCCCGTGCGGATTATGTCATCCTGGCGCTCGGAACGATCCTGATGTTTGTCGTCTCCATGATCGGAAGATCCGGCTCTGTCCGCGATAAGCTTGCAAAAAAAGTGCCGCTGGCCGGCCGCTGGGCGATCTTTTCGGCACTTCTCCTGATCGTCATCGTCTTCGGCGCTTACGGCCTCGGCTATGATGCATCCCAGTTCATCTATAATCAGTTCTGATCACTAACAAAAGTTTTTTCGCTCAGCTTATACCCATTTCAGTCTCTTTTCGAAAAGCACTTTTTCCGGTCCTTTTCTGTTCTTATCGTCGCGCGAGATCGTGCCGATCTCGTAGCAGTCATGGAACTTACTGAGATGTTTGATTACCTGCGCCTTCTCTTTCTGCGGAACTACGATCGTCATTCCGACACCCATGTTGAAAGTGGTGAGCATTTCCGTATCCGATACATTTCCTTTTTCCTTGATAAAACGGAATACCGGCAGGATCCGGATCCTGCTTCGGTCGATCTGAGCAGTCAGCCCGTCAGGAATCACCCTGCAAAGGTTGCCGGCGATTCCGCCGCCGGTGATGTGCGCCATGCCGGAGATCCTGTCCTTGCCAAACAGGCCTTTGAGTGCAGGGTAGTATGGAGTGTGGGGCTTCATGATCTCTTCAATAAACGTGTTGCCGTTGATCTTCTCGAGTTTGATCTGCGGCATCTTGTCGAGGAGCATACGTACCAGGGAATATCCGTTCGTGTGAAGTCCGTTAGATGCAAGTGCGAGTACAGCATCGCCTTCTTCGATCGCGGATCCGTCGATGATCTTTTTCCTTTCGCAGATACCTGCGATACTCGATGTGAGAACATATACGCCGGCATCCACAACAGATGGCTGGATGGAAGTCTCACTGCCGACGAGTGAACACTCATTCTCGCGGCAGGCATCGGACACGCCCTTAACGAGAGCGCTGATCGTGGCTTTCTCAGCTCTTCCGCATACGATGGTATCGAGAACGGCAAGGGGAGTTGCTCCCATGACAACGATATCGTTAACAAGGTGGTTGATCATGTCATGACAGATGGACTCGGTATAGCCGAACTCCATCGCAAGCTTCTGCTTCGAGCCAGGCTCCTCGGACTTGAGAACAAGAACAGGATCCTTGATCGCCGGGAACTTGATATCGTAAAGCGAGGCAAAGGGGCCGAGGCCATTGAGGACTCTTTTATCTTTGGTCTCGAGATGTTTTTTCATCTCGTTCTTGATCGAATCCGTGTAGGCAATGTCGATGCCGGCTTTGCTGTAGGAAAGACCGTCCTGATCCTTCTTCGCGCCGGAAAGAAGTTCATCCACGGAGATCTCCAAGGTCCTTGCCAGATCAGGAAGCATCTCAATATTCGGATATGCTTTCCCGTTCTCCCATTTCGAGATCGTCTGAAAAGAAACATTCAACCGCTCGGCGAGCTGGCCCTGGGTAAGCCCGAGTTCTCTCCGCTTCTCGTTTATAAACTTGCCAACCTTGCTGCTGTCAATCATAGTGCGATCCTCCGTTTGTTTTCTTGCCTTCAGTATGCAGGATAAAGCACCCGTTTCACAATAACATTATCGTTGAAAACGGAGGTGAAATTCAACCATTGGGCGAATTTGACTAAAAGAACGCAAAACCGCCAAAGAAATGTGAGGAGCGATTCCGCAGGCGCGAAGCGTCGAGGACCAGCGACGATAATTCTTTGGCGTTTGCTTATTTCTTCAAACCGTAGACGACCCAGTCTTCTTCTTCGAGCATGTACGGCGCGCCGCAGGTCGGGCACTTCAGAACATGCATCGCATCGAAGCTGGAGGCGCAGGCTTTGCAGTTAACGGCGTGGATGGAGAATCCGTAGTTTTCCCGGGCGGTAAGCTTTTTGACCAGCGTCATATTGTAATCTTCTTTTTTCTGTACGATCTTCCCTTTGATGAGATGTGTCGTGTTAAAGTAAACGCGGACAAGAAGAACGAGGTTATCGCCATCCTGGATCCTGGAGTTGAGATACTTCATGGCACCTCTATAGTCGATATCGATGAGAGTATCAAGCTCGGGAAGATTCGGATCTCCGCGATACACACTCATATTCGTGCGGTCTTTCGAATACGCGATTGCACGGAAAAGAGAGATCACCTTTCCTTCGAAGAGGTCGTAGGAGAACTCAGGATCATAGCGGGACATCGCCTTGGCAAGGGAGCCCTTCGTCAGAGAAGCGGAGGCAACATCTGCGGTGCTGATGGCTGTTGCCGTAAGTCTTGACATCATGAAGACGGCAAAGAAAAAACCGAAAAAGAGATATAGACAGATAAATCCAAAAAAGCCTGCCAGTAGTCCGCCACCGGCACCGAAAAACAGAGCCATATAGTGGGGGTCGCACTGCGGCCAGTAGTTGATCGTGACACCGATAGCTGTTCCGATGCCGCCAAGGACAGCTAGAGTAGCTACGGTTGGGATCAGCCAGTCTATGGATTTTCTGTCCACGATCTGAGACAGGAGATAATAGTTGCTGACGCAGGGAAAGAGTTGCTTCATCTGGAATCTCGTGCCGCACATCGGACAGCCATTGGTAAAGACAGAGAGCGTGTTGTGATGTCCGCAGTTCGGACACTCGTATTCCGCATTCTGCGAATCTGCACGGTCAAGGATATTCGTATAGAAAATGCTGGAACTCTTTTTGTGCTTCTTCATAACCTTTTGCGTGGATACGTTGGTGTACTGTGAGGAAGCATTGCACTCAATAAAAGAGAGACTCGCAGTATATGGCGGCTTATTCTTTGTGCGGGTGCCCTTCGTCGCATCTTTGACCGTCGTGAAACGGCGCTGGATCTTAATGCCCTTATCAGCGAGACGCTGTTCGTGGGTATGAAGATAATACCGCATGTCCTGTGAGGCATGCTCCGGCTCTGTGCCGTCCTCGTAGAAACGGGTGATCTCGTTCATGAAAGAATCGCGAAGTCGGTCTTCCGGCTTCTCCTTCGGATTTGCCATATCCTGGATCTCTTTCATCTTCTCGGAAAAACGCTCCATAAAAGTGCTCATAACCATACCCTCCTAAGAAAAATAACCAGCGACGTGCATTTTGCGAATAATCAGAGCGGGTTTTCCCCGAGATCCTTGGCGATCAGTGCTCTTGCCTCATCGGAGATATCGGAAGTTTTCGAGGACTTTACGTGCTCGGCATCCAGAACTTCCAGGACTTTGAAGCGGACCTTCGTGCTTCTCCACGGGTAGTTATTCTTGATCTTCTCGGATCCCTGGATCGTCATGACTACGACCGGAACATTCGCCTTCTGGGCGATCTTAAACACACCGCTGTGAAAAGGGAGGAGCTTGCATTTCTTGGATCTTGTGCCCTCCGGATATACGAAGATAGAGACCTCGTCCGCCTTCAGGAGCTTGCTGGCGCGGTCGATGGTCATCATGGCATTTCTCGGGTTTTCACGGTCGATGGCCATCATGCAGCAGCGGCGGATGATGCGGCCATAGAAAGGGATCTTAAAGTTTTCGGCTTTCGAGATAAAAGACGGATAGTGCTTGGCAAGGACTTTCCAGGAAAGGAGCGGATCAAAGTTCGATCTGTGATTGCAGACGAAGAGCATCTGCTTGCCCTCTGGAATCTTATCGAAGTCCTGAAGGTCATACTTCACGCGCATGATGCGCATGCCGACCGCTGTCGTGTGGACCAGAAGAAAACGGAAGAACTTCGAGTCGGTGTTGTACTCTTTCTTCGTGCTTATGAACTGGGATGCGATGAACGTCGTCAGGAACAGAATAAGGATCCCGGCCACCTTGATGCCGACGATCGCAAGAATGGTATAAAGAATGTAAAGCAGTATTTTCATAATATCCCCCGGGGAAGAAATCCCTCTTTAAGATCTTCCCGTAAATTTCTCGTGTGTTTCTTATGCGGAAGTATTCTATCACAAGCATGGCCTTATGTGCTACAATGCTGTTGTTTATGAAGAATTGAGGAAGAAGAAATGTCTGAAGAAAACGAGCAGAAAATCGACAAGCCGGCAGGAAACACTGAGACCGCTGTAAAAGCACTTCCCGAAGCAGCGGAGAAGGTTAAGAGCGAGGCTTCAGAAGAGACGGCGGAAGTTGTGAAGCCGAAGCATAGAAAAAAGATCTTCCGCGTGGCGCTCGTTCTCGTGCTGCTCGTTCTGACCTGTGTGGTCATCTATCTTGCGGATCTGCTTCTCCGTCCGAAATATATGGGCGATGTCACCGAGGGCGCGCTGACGGCCGAATACTATAAGGCATATGGCGACCATGACGTGCTCTTTGTCGGTGACTGTGAGGTGTATGAGAATTTCTCGACCGTGGAGCTGTGGAGAAAATACGGCATCAACAGCTTCATCCGCGGAGGTGCGCAGCAGCTGGTGTGGCAGTCCTACTACCTTCTCGAAGATGCTCTGCGCTATGAGACTCCGGATGTGGTCGTCTTCAATGTACTTTCACTGATGTATAACGAACCGCAGAATGAGGCATATAACCGTATGGCTCTTGACGGCATGCGCTGGAGCAAAACGAAGTGGAATGCGATCAAGGCTTCGATGTGCGATGGCGAGAATATGATCGACTATATTTTCCCGATCCTCCGCTACCACAGCCGCTGGAACGAGCTGACTTCCGACGACTTCAAATACTGGTTTAAGAAAGACCTGGTATCTTTTAACGGATACTATCTGCGAACAGAGATCATGCCCGCAGGTGATTTTCCACCGGCAAGACCCCTGGCAGACTATAACTTCGGCGACAAGGCGATGAAATATCTTGATAAAATGACGGAACTCTGTAAAGAGAAAGGGATCCAGCTTGTACTGATCAAGTCGCCGTCGCTTTATCCACACTGGTATGACGAGTGGGATGAAAATATGGAAAAATATGCCGAGGAGCATGGCATCACTTATATCAACATGCTTAAGATCGCCGAATCTGAAGTCGGTATCGATTACTCGCAGGACACCTATGATGCAGGACTTCACATGAATGTGACCGGTGCGGAGAAATGCTCGGATTATCTGGGAAAGATCCTGAAAGAGAAGTACTCCCTGGAAGATCACAGAAATGACGAAAAAATGAGCGAGTACTGGAAAAAGGTCGAAGAGCGCTACGACGCTGCTAAAAACGGCTGATCCGGACCTTCGGCTGCCGGCGTTTCCCACACATTGAAAAAATATCAAAAATTTGACCAAGGTAAATTGCAAATAATTAATGAATAATGATAGTGATACTTTGCGTGCGCTCTTATAAAGTGTTAAAGTTATTTTATGAAGTGCTTTAACATAAAAAAGAGAATATTTTGCACACTGCTCTCGATGATCATCACGGTTTCGGGAATAGGAGCTTTGAGCGCTTCACAGGTTTTTGCCCGGGGTAATGCCGGCGGTGTCATGGATACACTCCGCGATACCTCGGATGATGATCCGAATCAGGAGACAGACCCTGCCTCCGGGTACTCTCCGGTACTCTACAACAATACAAACGGACTTCCGACCTCGGAAGCAAATGCCATCGTGCAGACATCGGAAGGTTTTCTGTGGATCGGAAGCTATAGCGGGCTGGTGCAGTATGACGGAAATACCTTCACACGCATCGACTCCGCGAAGACCGGAATTACCAGTGTTATAAGCTTATATGCAGACTCGAAGAACCGCCTGTGGGTGGGGACGAATGATAACGGTGTGGCCGTCCTGGACAAGGGTGAGTGGCAGCACTTCAACAAACAGAACGGTCTGAATTCCCTATCTGTCCGTGCGATCGCGGAAGATGAGAACGGCCTTATTTATCTTGCGACTACAAAGGGTGTCGCCATCGTCAATGAAGATATGACGATCACGACGGTCCAGGCCGACCAGATCAAGGAAGAATATATCCGCAGCATCATGCTCGGACCGGATAACGTCATCTACGCGCTAACGATGAATGGTGCGATCTTTACTTTGAAAGACGGAAAAATGACCGCATACTATGATCCGGGTTTCCTTCGGGTGGAGGATATCCATGCGATCCTGCCGGATCCGGCGGTCTCGGGAAATATCTACTGTGCGACTTCGAAATCATCGATCTATTACGGGCCGCTGAATAAGGGCTTCCAATCCGAGTATGCGAATATTGAACCTCTGTCATATGTTAACTCGCTCCATAAATATGATGACGAGCTGTGGGTGTGCGCGGATAATGGTATCTGCCGTGTGACCAATGACGGGAAAAAACCCATCACGCTGACAAATCTTCCAATGACGACATCTGTCGAGAATATGACATCAGACTACCAGAAGAATCTGTGGTTCGTCTCTTCCCAGCAGGGAGTCATGAAGATCGTTTCCAACCGTTTTACTGAGCTGTATGAACAGCTGCATCTGAATGACGATGTGGTCTATTCCACCTGCCGGCAGGCCTCAAGGCTCTTTATCGGAACCAAGACGTCCGGACTTATAGTGGTGGAGAACAACAAGTGTCTATCCTCTTTGCCACTGGAAAAGGTCACTACGGCCGGCGGGAAAACTATAGATCAGCACGATCTGATCAAGCTTTTCAATGAGGATGCAAAAGCGAGGATCAGATCCATCTCCCGTGACAACAGAGGACGGATCTGGTTCTGCTCGTTCAGCAAGTATCCGCTGGTCTGCTATGACGGACAAAATGCAACAATTTTTACTTCGAATGACGGACTTCCCGCTTCGGAACGTGTCCGCGCTGTATTTGAGTGCTCTGACGGATCGATGGCGGTAGCCTGCACCGGAGGAGTTGCTGTCATCAAAGACGGCAAGGTCGTGGATGTGATCGGTGCTTCCGATGGTATCGATAATACAGAGATCCTCACTGTGGCGGAAGGGAAAAACGGAGATATTCTTATCGGAACAGACGGAGACGGTATCTATGTTTCATCGGAAGGGAAACTACGGCATATAACCACGGATAATGGTCTCATGTCGGATACGATCCTTCGCATCAAGAAAGACCATAAGAGAGATATCTACTGGCTCGTTACCAGTAACTCGATTTCCTACCTTGACGGGAACTACGGAGTAGTGACGATCAATAACTTCCCGTACTCCAATAATTTCGATATCTACCAGAATGACCGCGATGAGATGTGGGTCCTGAGCAGTAACGGCATCTATATCGTTCCGACGGAGACCATGATCAGAAACACTGATATCATGCCGTTTTTCTATGCAAGAGGAAATGGACTCTCCTACTATTCGACACCAAACTCCTACAGCGAACTGACCTCGGACGGAAATCTCTATATGAGCGGTTCCGCAGGAGTGATCCTTGTGAATATCAACGGGGAGAACAGACTTGAAAGCGATGTCCGGATCCTTGTCCCGTACATCGAAGCCGATGACAAGAGGATCTATCCGGACAAGACGGGTGATTTTACCATAGGAGCAAATACCAAAAAGATCACGGTGTACGCATACTGCTTCAACTATTCGCTGGTCGATCCGGAGATCTCCTACCGGCTCGAAGGCTTTGACCGGACGATGAAGACCGTAAGAAGATCCGAGCTGAAACCGGTGGACTATACGAACCTTTCGGGTGGCGAATATTTCTTTAAGATGCAGCTGCTGGATGTCTATGGAGAGGTGCAGCAGGAGATCTCGGTAAGGATCGTGAAGAAAGAATCACTTCGCGAGGCGACATGGTTCCGGGCATTCATCATCCTCGGCTTCGTGGGCGTCGTGATCGTCCTTGCATATCTTGCCAGCTATCAAAGAATGAAGAGACTCAAGGCGAAGGAGCAGGAACAGACACTCTTGATCCGCGAGATCGTCGAGGCGTTCGCGAAGGTCATCGATATGAAGGACCGCTATACGAACGGTCACTCCACGCGGGTTGCGGAATATACGGAGATGCTCGCTCGAGAACTCGGCTATGACGACGAGACGGTCGAGAAGTACAGAAACATCGCGCTCCTCCACGATATCGGCAAGGTCGGAATCTCCTCCGAAACGCTGAATAAGCCGGGACGTCTGACAGACGAGGAATTCAAGGAGATCAAGTCCCACTCCGGCAAGGGATATAATGTTCTTAAGGATATCAGCATCATGCCGGAACTGGCGATCGGCGCACGCGACCATCATGAGCGTCCGGACGGACACGGCTATCCGAGAGGAATCACCGGTGACGAGATCCCGCGTGTGGCACAGATCATTGCTGTGGCGGATACTTTTGACGCGATGTATTCAGACCGTCCGTATAGAAAACGCATGAACTTCGAAAAGACAATATCTATCATCAAAGAGGTCTCCGGCACGCAGCTGGCAGAAGACGTCGTGGAAGCATTCCTGCGGCTTGTCGAGAAGGGCGAATTCCGTGCAGAGGATGATAACGGCGGAGGATCGACCGAGGATATCACGAATATCCATAAGAAGCAGGATGCCGACAAGGCGGCACAGGACCGCGCCGCAAAGAAGAGTTCTGACGCGGATGAGGGCGGAGAGAATAAAGAAAACGGTGACAAGTAAGAGTTCTTTTGTGACGATTTACTGATTGAAAGTCCTCTGGAATAATGCGACAATAGGCAAAGGAAAAGGACGCGGAGGCGGGTGCTTCCTGCGAAGAAATAAGTAGTTCCGGAAAAGGAGAAAGAAAGATGAAGAAATTTGGTTCACTGGCGCTCGTATTCATTATGGCAGTCTCCATGGCGGCCTGCTCGGATGCCAAGAAAGTGGAAAAGACAACCAACGACACATCCAACGGCGCCGTTGTTTCGAGAGATGCAGAGCAGACGAGCGCGTCTGAAGCTTCCGGTCAGGATGACCCGTCGCAGGGCGAGGGCACCGGTTCGGTAGAGGTCACACTCGATACCAAGGACAATTTCGTATTTAAGTATGAGAACGTGGATATCACGCTCGGAACCGAGCCGACAGCGACACTTGCCGCACTGGAGAAGGCCGGTGCTCCGAAGAAACTGGACGTTCCTTCCTGCGCTCACGATGGTACGGATCATGTCTATACATTCAGCAACATGGTGCTTACCGTCTATCAGGCAACCGGAAGTGAGACAGGCTACATCTCTAATGTGCGCCTGACTTCTGACCTGGTAGCGACACCGGAGGGCCTTGAGATCGGCATGAGCGCGGACGATGCCCGTTCCAAGTACGGTGATCCGGACGAATCGACCGATAAGACATGGATCTACAAGCGTGGCACATCGGAGCTGATGCTGACATTGAACGGGGACAAGATCGTATCGATCGAGTACATGATCCCGTAAGCCTAAGGAATCGGAGGAAAGTGCTTTTGGCACATTATTACGAAGAAAATCCACAGGGAGAATCCGACCGTCGCGTCATCCAGGCGAGGATGCACGGTATGGATTTCTTCTTTTCTACGGACGCGGAGGTATTCTCCAAGAAGTTCCTGGATTTCGGCTCGAGGACGCTTCTGGAGACGGCGATCGAAGATCTTTCTTCTGCGAACCGGAAGAAGGGAAAACTCCTGGATCTCGGATGCGGCTACGGGCCGATCGGGATCATTATGAAGCGCGTCTTTCCGTCGATGGAGGTCACTATGGCCGATATCAATTCCCGTGCGCTCGAGCTTGCACGCGAAAATGCGGAGAATAACAGCGTCAAGTGCGTCGATATCAGAAAGTCGGACGGATGTGCGTCGGTGGAAGGTCTTTATGATGTCGTTCTGACGAATCCGCCGGTCCGCGCGGGTAAGCAGACTGTCTTTTCCTTCTATGACGGAGCTTTTGAGCACCTCTCGGAGGGAGGCTTCCTGTATGTGGTCCTTCAGAAGAAGCAGGGCGCGCCGTCGTCGGAGAAGTATCTTATGGAAAAGTTCGGCAACTGTGAAGTGATCGCCAAGGAGTCCGGCTACTGGATCATGAAGGCCGTGAAGTAGTGCTTTTCGCGAGAAATAAGGAAAAGACGGAGCTTGTCTAATATACTGTCCTATGAGGACAATAGATTAGGTAAATTGTTTGACATTTGGTTCTGTGGTCTAATAAGTGATCTTATGGAGCGTGGTAATTTGGTAAAGAATCAGACTGCGGAATGCAATGTCAGATATCTGGTCTAATAAGTGTCTGCAATTAGGTTGCTAATTAGACGCGGCTTTGGATGTTAACAAAATGCTTACAAAACTACGCTTATAAAATATTGGTTTTCCTGTGGAAAGATGATAGTTTCTCTTTACCAATTTAGTTTGTAAAGGAGAACCAAATGATATCTTCGATGATTGTTAGAACTGGCCTGAACATGCGGGTTTCTGCGGTTTCTTCTGCGCGAAAAGAACTTGCGGAGCTCCCGTGGGTCTCCTTTGGACAGCATTCCAGACATGGAGAAAGAAATAGCGTTGTACGGTTCCGGTCAGTGAAAGATGGTAAGACAAGATGGATCGAGTTTTCGATTGATTCGAAGCAAGGAAAGAAACTCGTCCCGTATGCAAGGCGGAACGCCCTTCTCCGCGAGGTGATAAAAGAATGTTCACAAGAAATAGAATATAGTTCCGCCAATATTTCGAAGGAAAACGATAGGGTTAATCTTGATTCGGCTATGAAAGAGCGAGGATTCCTGAATTTCTCTTACGAGGAGTTCTGCGGGTTGGTGGAACATAATGATCAGAGTATTTCTCCGGGATATAAGCATGGCAGATACCTCTTCCGGTCAAAGTCGGAGATGTTAATTGCGCAGGTTTTGGATCAGTTGGGGCTAGAGTATAAGTACGAGCCGGTTATACTGATCAATGGTGAGGAGAGGTGGCCGGACTTTGCGGTATACTGCCCGGAAACGGGTCGGTATTTCTTCATTGAACATCTTGGAATGATGGACAAAATGAAATACAGGCTGGATAACATGGAAAAGATGACGCTGTATGAGGGGGCCGGTATCCGTAATGGCATAGATATTCTCTATACTACAGAGTACGGAAAAGGCACTTTCACAACAAATGCTGTGATGGGGAAAATCGCGGGAATTGTGATTGCTCAGGCGCTGGTTTAGAAAATCGTGTGTTTAGAGGCGGCCAGTTCACAGCAGTTTTTGATTTGCTTTTATCTATTACCTAGCGTACAATAGGGTTTCAAGTGTTAAGCTATTAAATCTAAAGAGGTGAAAAATATGGGTTCCTGCGATTCTTGTGGTTCCAAAGATTCCTGCCCGTCTGCAACAGCCGGCGGTTCCTGTGGTTCTTCCGAGCCGGAGTCTCTCATCGCTCCTCTGCATGAGAAATCCAGTGTAAAGAAAGTAATCGGCGTCTGCAGCGGTAAGGGCGGCGTCGGAAAATCCTTCGTCACCAGCGTTCTGGCTTCCAGACTGGCTCGTGACGGTTATCGTGTCGCGATCCTTGACGCCGACGTGACCGGTCCTTCCATCCCGAAGGCATTTGGTCTGAAAGGTCAGCTCAAGGGCGATGAAAACGGTATCCTGCCGATGATATCCCACTCCGGCATCCAGATCGTTTCTGTTAACCTTGTTATGGAGAATGAGGAGGCGCCGGTCGTCTGGCGTGGTCCGGTCATCTCCGGTGTCGTTAAGCAGTTCTGGTCTGACGTTATCTGGGAAAATATCGATGTTATGCTGATCGATATGCCGCCGGGAACAGGTGATGTTCCGCTTACTGTATTCCAGTCGATCCCGCTCGATGGTATCTTCCTCGTATCTACTCCGCAGGATCTGGTTTCCATGATCGTGAATAAGGCGAGAAACATGGCTCTGCTCATGCAGGTCAAGATCCTCGGTTTTGTCGAGAATATGAGCTATACCGTCTGCAAGCACTGCGGTGAGAAGACTCCTCTCTTCGGTGAAGAGGGTAAGGTCGGCAAAGCTGCTCAGGAGATGGGTGTTCCGCTTCTGGATAAGCTCCCGCTCGATCCGGATATCACGGCGCTTGTCGATGAGGGTCATATCGAGAAGGTTCCGAATGAGATCCTTTCCGGTGCGGTAGAGTTTGTCGAGAAGATGCTCGAAGAGAAGAAATGAGCAACATCCGGAACTTAAGAAAAAGAGTAACGGTAAGAGTCCTGGCATGCCTGGTGCTGATCCTGAGCATGCCGGGACTTTTTTGCGCATGCGGGAAGAAGACCGGATCTTCTGATGAGTACCGTAAATATCTTGGCGATTATGACTACGACTACTCGATCTTCGCAATGGTCTTTGAGACACCGGAAGGAGAGACGGAGCCGGGGGTACTGTACCGCCAGGTACTGGATCTGAATTCTCTTGTGAAGACCTGTCCGATGCCGGTGTGTTTCCTTTTTTATTCCGGCATGCATGCGGATGTCTATGGACTTTTCGCGAGCATGGAGCAGGTGGCGGAACAGTATCACGATAAGGTCATGATCATTGCCATCGATGCACTTGAGGAAAAAGATATGGCGGCGTCATATAATATCGAGGCGCTTCCGGAGGCGATCATGATCAAGGATAATATGCAGAAGTCCCGCTTTGACGGACAGTCCAGGAAAGACTGGACGGCGCAGGATCTGGCGAACTGGATCATTGCCGAAGCGCAAAAATGACCGTTTTCTGCTAGTTCTGAGAAGAAGCAGGGGACCGGCATGATATAATTATCTATGACTTTCGAGTGAAAGGCGGAACAGAATATGCAGTATGAATATGCAAATGGAATCGGGCAGGACAGTCACCGCTTTATGCAGCCGGTCGAAGCGAAACTGAAGACTGCGGACAAATGGCCGAAGCAGCTGATCCTGGCAGGTGTGGTATTCCCCGGGGAGACACCGCTTGTGGCCAACAGTGACGGAGATGCGGTCCTGCATGCGCTGACCAATGCGATCTCCGGCGTTACCGGGATCAATATCCTCGGAACGATCGCCGATCAGATGTGTAAAGACGGAATTACAGACAGTTCCGCTTATCTTGCAAAAGCACTTTCCTTTTCCGCGGATCAGGGATGGGAACTGACGCATATTTCCATTTCCATCGAGGCGAAACGCCCGAAGTTTACTCCGATGATCGGACCGATGAAGATCCGTCTGGGAGAACTTACGGGGATCGATCCGCAGCGGATCGGTATCACCGCCACATCCGGAGAGAACCTTACCCGTTTTGGAGAAGGTGAAGGGATCATGGTATTCTGCAGTGTAACGATGCGGAGAGAAGAGGTTTCGCTCGGATAAGTTTTTCCAAGAGCCCCCCTATGTAAGAAAGAAAAAGCCGGAAGTCAGATCTTCCGGCTTTTGAGCATAAACTCAGCAAGTGCGGCGTCTTCGGGCGTCGTTATCTTTATATTCCCGTAAGAGCAGGGAATAAGGTGGACAGTGATCCCGAGTGCTTCGGCCAGTGCGGTGTCGTCTGTAGCAGTGATGCCTTTTTCTTTGGCTTCGTTACTGACCAGAAGAAGTGTCTCATAGTGGAAGACCTGCGGGGTCTGAACCTCATAGAGGGTGCTTCTGTCGAGTGTGTGATCGACAACTGCCGGCGCTGGACTTCCGCTTCGGGAAGAGGCGGCTTCAGAAAACTTAGCGGACGGATCTTCCGGCTTTGCCATCTTGATCGTGTTCTTACAGGGAGTTGCGGCGACACTGACATCGTAGGAGATCCCGGCGGCATAGCAGGCGGCAATGGTCTGCTGATCGACCATGCAGCGGGCGCCGTCGTGGATGAAGACCGGTTCGGAAGGCTTTGGTGCGCGCTCCAGCTTGGAAAGAGCAGCGATGCCGCAAGCGACAGAGTCTTGTCTGGTGGCGCCTCCTTCCACTATTTTCTCGACAAAGCCGATCTTATATTCTTCCGTCAGAGCGCGGGCGCGATCGATATTCTCCGCCCCGGTGACGATCACGGCATGAAGTCTGACGCCGGTCTTCCCGGAAAACTCCGAGAAAGCCAGAAGCGTGCGGGCAAGGACCGGTATGCCATCGATCTTCAGGAACTGCTTACTGTCGGAGATCCCCATGCGGCTTCCGATGCCGGCGGCGGGGACGATCAGATACAGGTGTCTGTCGAGCTTATCAAAGGGGATCGTTATCTTCGGGATCTGCATATGTATTCCTCCTTACGAGAAAAGAACATCGATGGCTTCGGAGAGCTTATCGACATAGATAAAGTCCATTTTTACGGGAAGCCTCGACGCGGCACTCTTGCTTGCGCCCGGAAGAACGCAGGAAGTAAAGCCGAGACGGGAAGCATCTGCGAGCCTCTTCTCCAGATCGCTGACCGGACGGAGTTCGCCGGTCAGACCGACTTCCCCGATCACCATCGTATTTTCGCGGAGAGCCTTGGAAGAGATGGAGGAGAAGACGGCACAGAGAACAGCCAGATCACAGGCGGTCTCATCGATGCGCATGCCGCCGACGACATTGATATACGCGTCCATGTTGGAGATACCGACTTTGCATTTGCTCTCAAGGACTGCCAGGAGCATCGAGACACGGCCCTTGTCGAGACCCTGTGTCATACGCTGCGGATTGGCATAGGAAGAAGGCGACATGAGCGCCTGGATCTCGAGAAGAACTGCGCGGGATCCCTCGACAACAGAGGTGATCACGGAACCGGGGGCCATATGCGGGCGCCCGGAGAGAAGAAGAGCAGAGGCATTTTCGACGCCGGCCAGACCTTTCTGAGTCATCTCGAAGAAAGCAAGCTCGCCGGTGGAACCGAAGCGGTTCTTCGTGGCGCGGAGCATGCGAAGTGACGAGGAGCCGTCTCCTTCGAAATAAAGCACGGTATCGACCATGTGCTCGATGATGCGGGGACCTGCGATCGCGCCGTCCTTCGTCACATGACCGACCAGAACGATCGGAACATTCAGGGACTTCGCGATGCGGAGAAGACCTGCCGTGACCTCACGGGTCTGGGACACAGACCCCGGAGCGGAGGAGATCTCCTCGCTGTACAGAGTCTGGATCGAGTCGATAATGCATAGTCCCGGATGACGCTCGGAGATGAGCTCGGAAATATGCTCGAAAGATGTCTGGGAACACAGGACGATGCTGCTTCTTTTGACACCGAGACGGTCGGCGCGCATCTTGATCTGCGATTTGGATTCCTCGCCGCTGACGTAGAGGATCTCGCCATCGGTCCTGACGGTGCCGCTGACCTGCATGAGCAGTGTGGACTTACCGATTCCGGGATCGCCGCCGACAAGCGTCATGGATCCTTCGACGAAACCTCCGCCGAGGATACGGTCGAGCTCGGCAATTCCGGAGGAGAAACGAGGTTCGTTCTCCTTGGAGACCTCGGAAAGCTTACTGACACCGCGCTCGGCGATCCAGCCGGCACGAAGTGCGGGCTTGGCGTCAGAGGGAGCGGATTTTACCTCGACAACTTCATCAAATGTGTTATATTCCTGGCAGGACGGGCATTTCCCCATCCAGCCGGATGTCTCGTAACCGCAGCTGCGGCAGACGAATTGTGATTTCTTCTTAGCCATGGTTTCTCCTTCATAAGAGGGGTATGGAGCGCATCGGAAACGGCTTTCCGGCGCGAGTCTGATACACATAATCATACCACCTGGCTATTTCTTTTTTAAGTGAAATTGAGTAAAATACAAAAGATTGTTTGATATATAGAAGGAAGTAGAAACATGGACCGCGCATGGAAGAATTTTTATGATGAGAGAATGACCGGCGATATCGATCTGCCGGATGGTACGATGTATGAGATGCTGCTACGCGCAGTAAAGTATTTTCCGAATAGAAGCGCTGTCACTTTTCAGGGAACACACATCACTTTTAAGGAACTCCTTTATGAAGTGGACTGTTTTGCCGAAGGCCTTGCGGACTGTAATGTCGGCACAGGTACGGTCGTGACGGTCTGCCTTCCGAATATCCCGCAGGCGGTGATATCGGTCTATGCGATCAATAAACTCGGTGCGATCGCCAATATGGTCCACCCGAAGACCCCGGCAGCGGAGCTCCGTAACAGCATGAAGCTTACGGGCAGCGAGTGCCTCCTTATCCTGGATGCATTTCTTCCGAAGTGCACCG
>DFFH01000170.1:0-1848 GCA_002368805.1 Mageeibacillus sp. UBA3781
GGCATCAGGCGGAAGATCATCGCCAGGATCAGTGTACGGATGTGGAATCCATCGACGTCGGCATCGGTACAGATAATGACCTTATTCCAGCGAAGGAGTGAAAGGTCAAAGGAAGAAAGATCCTTGTTATGCTTGGTCTGGATCTCCACACCGCAGCCGAGGACCTTGACAAGATCGGTGATGATCTCGGACTTAAAGATCGTAGGATAGTCCGCCTTCAGACAGTTAAGGATCTTACCTCTTACCGGCATGATCGCCTGGAACTCGGCATCACGCCCCATCTTACAGGAACCCAAAGCGGAGTCACCCTCTACGATATAGAGCTCTCTCTGCTCGACATCCTTCGTTCTGCAATCGACGAACTTCTTTACACGGTTATTGATATCGATACTGCCCATGAGCTTCTTCTTGACATTCAGACGCGTCTTCTCGGCATTCTCACGGGATCTCTTATTGATCAGGATCTGCTCGACGACACGGTCACCCTCGGGCTTATTCTCGATAAACCAGACTTCCAGTTTCTGACGGATCAGATCCGCCATGAAGTCCTGGATAAACTTATTCGTGATCGCTTTCTTGGTCTGGTTCTCGTAGCTCGTCTGCGTGGAAAAAGAACTGGTAACGAGGATCAGGCTGTCGGCGATGTCCTGGAACACGATCTTGCTCTCATTGGCTTTATACTTATCTCTGGCACGGATCTGTCTGTCGATCTCAGCTGTAAAAGCAGATCTTACCGCCTTATCCGGAGCGCCGCCATGCTCAAGAAAACTACTGTTATGGTAATACTCGAGGACATTGACCTCGTTATTGAAGCAGAATGCCACCTGGCACTTGACCTTATATTCCGGCTTATCCGCACGATCCTTACCTCTTCCCATGCCATCGAAAGATGCCGGAGAAGAAAGGCCCTTGTCACCGCTAAACTCGGCAACATAACCTTCGATGCCGGAAGGATAGCAGAAAGTAAACTCTTCACCGCTCTCTTCATCCTTCAGAAGGAAAGTGACACCACTGTTAACGACTGCCTGACGCTTCAGGATCTGAAGAAAAGCATCCAGAGGGATATTGATATCCGTGAAAACTTCTCTGTCCGGCTTCCACTTCTGGATCGTACCGGTACGCTTAAATCTCGTCGGTTCCTTGAGGAGACCGCCGATATTCTCACCTTTTTCGAAGTGCAGATTATACTTAAAACCATCACGGAAAACAGTAACGTCGAAATACTCGGACGAATACTGGGTCGCACAGGCACCGAGACCATTTAAGCCGAGGCTGAACTCATAGCTCTCACCGGTGTCATTGTTATACTTACCGCCTGCATAAAGCTCACAATAAACGAGTTCCCAGTTAAAACGCTGTTCCTTGGAGTTATAATCCAGCGGAATACCACGACCGAAGTCCTCGACAGAGATCGAACCGTCTTTATAGCGGACGACCTCGATCTTATCGCCATATCCTTCTCTCGCCTCATCGATCGAGTTACTTAAGATCTCAAAAAACGAGTGCTCACAGCCCTCCAGTCCATCTGAACCAAAGATGACACCGGGGCGTTTACGCACACGATCCGCACCCTTAAGTGCGGTGATGGTATCGTTACCATACGAAGACTTGCCTGGCATATATATAACCTCTCCAATTTATAATCCATAAAATTATACCACAATATCATGTGGTACTCATCGACAAATACTACCAAATTTTGAAGCTTTGTCGATTTTTCACGGATTTTGACTAAAAAAACGTCCGGACAAACAAAAAGACCATCGATCCTTTACGGAGATGGTCTTTATTGTGGTGAGCCCAGGGGGATTCGAACCTCCGGCCCACAGCTTAGAAGGCTGTTGCTCT
>DFFH01000170.1:1901-15144 GCA_002368805.1 Mageeibacillus sp. UBA3781
GGCTGTTGCTCTATCCAGCTGAGCTATGGACCCACGCTAGTAAGAATGACGACCACAAGGATCGTCATTCATGGAGCGGGTGATGGGAATCGAACCCACGTGATCAGCTTGGAAGGCTGGAGTTCTACCATTGAACTACACCCGCACGGTGCTTCCGCATAGTCTTTATCAAACTTGCCTTGATATAATACTACACGAAAGTCGAGTTGTCTATAACGAATTTTGAAAACTGAAAAGATATTTCAAAACTGTCAGGCCGGCTTTGTATCCTTGATGAATTCAGAAGACACATAGAATCCTTCCTGAGTCTTATACCAGCCGTTATCCGTCTTGGCAACGACCATGACCTCAGCGCCGTTCGGCAGTTTGGAAACGACAGGATACTTCGAGTCATCCGTACCCGGTCCTTTTCTGACTTTAAGATATGATTTGATACCGGAAACATACATAACCTTTGCTTCCATAGCATCTTCTTTCCAAGTGACCTGAATATCATTCGGAGCAATCGACATGCCATACTCCTGGAGCGTTGTCTCCGTTGTCGTAGGCGGAACAGTGACCATCGGAGTTGTCTCCGTTGTCTGTTCTGTGGTCTCCGTTGTTACTTCAGCCTTCTTCTTGCTTCCGCAGCCGGATACAAATACCACGGAAGATACCATGGCGAAGGCCAGTGCTTTTACAATAATGGAAGATCGTTTCATAGGACACGCTCCTTCTTGCTCATAATTTCACTTAATTTAATAGTACACCATTCTTTTGGAATAATTGCAAATGATTATTACATTGTCATTACATTTCAACCTCTGGATTCAGCCTTACCATCATTACATGGTCCCGGTACTCTCCGTCGATCTCCATGAATTTCTCGTTATACCCCATTTTCACAAAACCGCATCTTCCGGCACAGGCAAGAGACCTTTCATTCGTCGGAAGGATATCCGCTTCGATCCTGTGAAGGCGATAAAACTTAAACATAAAATCACACCCGGCCAGGAGCGCCTCACTCATATATCCCTGCCCCTGACATGACTCATCCAGGTGATATCCGACAAAACAGGAGTTCATCGCACCTCCGATCAAGCTATAAAACGACAGCCTTCCGATGATCCGCTCGGGTTCCTCAGGAAGCGTGATCCAAAATGCCACCTGTGTATTCCTGTTAAACATCGAAAGATCCGATTTCAGGTAGGATCTCTGCTCGGAGACCGTGTAGTATCTCTCCCCGTGTCTCTGCTGGAAAGGCTTATGGAACTTACGGTTCCGGACAATATAATCCGTGACCGGCTGCGCGGCAGACGGTTTATATACGGAAAGGATCAGCCTTTTCGTCTGAATCGAAAGGACTGATCCCTTAACAGGTGGTATGATCTCAAATCTCGCCATCGTCTTCCTTATCCTCAGTGTCCTCCGAGGCATCACTGTCACCGGAATCCTCAGAAGATTCATCGGAAGAATCATCTTCAGAAGCCTCATCAGCAACATCCTCATCCGGTTCCTGCTTGTCTTCTGTGCCGGAAGAATCATCCTTCTTCTCATCAGAAGATCCTTTATCCGTATCAGAATCAACGACCGTGATCAAAGGAGTCGGAATCACCGGTTCTTCGATGACGGGCTCAGGTTTCTTCTCCGGGAATTCCGGGAAATCAGGAAGCGGTTCTTCCTTCTTCTCATCAGTATCTACCGGCTCTTCCTTCGGCTCGTCACTTTCACCGGCGCGCTTTGCACCCGGGCGGCGCGGCTGAGGATCCTCATCACCGAACTGATAGTAATAGTCTCCCTCATTCTCGTTCGACTTCTTCTCATCCGGGGTGTTCTCTTCACTCTCCGTGTTTTCCGGATCATCCGGACCCGTCGGATCATTTCTGTCTTTCTGTCTCATAACGATCAGGAAGATCACCCCCGCAAGAAGCGCAGCACTTAGAATACCGAGAAGGATCGTAGCTGTCTTAAATCCGGAATTTGAGTCTTTTGCAGCCGGTGTCGGCGACGGCGTCGGAGTAGGCGTCGATGTCGGAGTAGGAGTAGGTGTCGGTGTCTCTGTGGGAACCGGAGTAGGTGTCGCAACAAGAGCAGCAAGATCTCCGCGGAACGGCATGATCATCTGTGAAGAAAGATCAAAATAATATGCACCTGCTTTTCCATCCTTATCGAGCATATAGACGATCAGAGGGAATTCTTCCGCCTGAGGATTTTTATATACTTCGATCTCGTTCTCGTTATAGGTAACGGTACTCTTCTCATATCCCGAAGGAGCCTTAAAATCGGACGGGAACGGAATAATGAGCATCGTTTCAGAGTCGGAAACGTAAGCTCTGCAGGGCGCTACTGTCTGAGTATCAAGATCGTAGATGTACAGCCCGTTTCCGGAATCTGAAAGAAGCCACATCATCAGCGTGCCATCCGGACCGACAAGACACGGAACAGTCTTCGTGTTATATGTTGTCTCTGACCATGTAAAACCACTCGGGATCGTCTCGAGGGATTCCTTCTCCAGGATCGTATAGCTGTTGCCGTCAGTAACGATAACCGGATACGGCTCCGGTGTCGGAGTCGGCACACCACGAGTTACATTAATATTATATGTACGCTTATCGCCGTTTTCCGCCGTAACAGTAACTTTTACCGTATTATCTCCCATCTGCAGGTCTTTCTGGACACCGTTGAGAGAAACTTTTGCTTTACCGTGTTCTGCTTTAGCTGATACAGCGATGGAAGTCTGAGTCTCACTTACCGTCACATGATAATTGGTAGTGCTTTTGGAAAAGGACGGGCTAAGTGAACCCGGAGCCACAGAAAGAGAACTTAAGTAGTTATTTCCGGAAAGCTGCACCGGTGCGGAAATAGAGATCTCTGCAGAAGAACCTGTACTATAGTCCGCTGTACCATCCTGGGAGGATACATTAAGACTTACGGAAACCTTTGCAGTTCCTTCTTTCTTACACTTCAGTTTCGCAACAACGATCGTGGAACCGGATGGAATATTACAGTTATAATCGAGGAAGCTGGCGCCGTTTTTCGAGAAGTTCGCAGCGCCGTAGTTACCCGAGCCGATGTCCACAAGCTCGAAATAGTCACCCTCGTAGGAAAGCTTACCGCTATATCCGCCATAAGGCCCGTCGCCACTGACCTTCACGTTAATACTGATCGTCTTACCGACCTCAGCGCTTCCGTTCTTGGATAAGCTTGCAGATGGGTCCGCATGAACTTTCCCGGCTTGAATCATCCCGAGAGCAAGTACTGTTGCTGCGAGCACCGACATTCCTTTTCCAAATACTTTTGTCATTCTCATCTTCATTTCTTTTTTTCTTCCTTTCCCGGACAGAAATCAAATTACTGGGCGAGCTGGTTCTCTCCCAGGATATGTTTACAGATCCTCGTCAGATCTGCTGCGGTGATTTTCCCGTCTTTATTCGCATCTGCAGCATGCTTACCTGCTTCACTGACATTTCCCTCACCGAGGATATAACGGCAGATCAAGGTCAGGTCAGCCGCACTGATCTTACCATCGCAGTTTGCATCACCGCGGATAAAGAGTGCGCAGATATATACTTTCTTTCCGCTTGCGTCGCAGATCTCGATAAGGTCACCCGTACAGACTGCTGTCGCATCATCTTTCGCCTGACCATTCATATTCACATAAGTAAGGGTGTACCCATCCGTCAGAGTGAACATCGACTTTACGGCACCCGCCGTCGTTCCCGGTTCGATTCCCCCGAGGAAGTTCCCTTCACTGGCCAGCGTCGTCGTAAAATAGCTATCATACGAATCCGTATTTCTTGCGACATCAAGAGTATAGACCTTAGAAGAACCATTCTCAGCTACGCAGTTGATCTTGATCGTGCTCACGCCGTTTCCTAAGGTGATGTCTCCGGCACCGGAAACCTTTGCCTTTTCAGATGCAGGCTTTGCATCGACGTGGATCGTCGCACAGGAAGCCGGAACTACGAGAGAGTACTCTGTAATTGTCGGATCGAATGCCGGTGTAAGCACATAGTCACCGATGGTAAGTTCCTTGAGATAGTCATTCGGGTTACCGCTCTCTCTTGGAAGCAGGCAAGCTTTCTCCGGAAGACCGGAATACACCGGAATAGCAAACGTCATTTCCGTATTAAGGAGCCCGGCTTTGGAATATGCATTATACATTTTCTTTGCTTCCGATGCTGCTCCTCTGATATTAGTCATATACTGATGATTACCGAACTGGGATCCATCCGCTGGAATCACATTAAACTTCATCAGATAAATGGAATTCTGACCGGCATTCAGATAAACATTCGCCACCCACTTACTTCCGCCGCGCACCGCTTTAAACGGGGTATTCCACGGGAGGTAATATTCACCATTCTTCTCTCCATTGACCGATCCGTCCGCATTCTTAAATCCATCACGTGCAAATGCAAGTCCTTTTGCCACAGGATCAACTCCGGACGATGCGCCGATATTGAAGTAATTGTAGAGGTTTTTATAACTTTTCTTATAATAGGAGGAATAATAATCTCCGCTGGTAGAATTACTTCCGCTTGCAGAGACTTCCTGAAGTACCTTAGCCACCAGGAAAACTGGATTGGCATTATAATCCTTACCTGCTGACATAAAGACTTCTTCGTATGATACCTGATTTCCGGAATAATCAGTGATCTGCTTTTGGTCCATAAATGTACCGCTAAGCATTCCTCTGACAGAGTCGATCGTCTGATACTTCGTGTCATAAGACAGGTTCAGGAACTGGAATATACCATCTTCCGTCAGCATATTTCTCGGATCGAGATAATACATTACAACTGCTTTCGAGGCATTGACCCAGTTCTGACCATCGTACGGAGTAAAAGTACCTGTATTCCAGTCATATGCTCCCGGCTCTGTCGATTTCCATGCATCATTAACGGAATTCTCGATAAGGCTTACACCGAGACGGGACTGTACAGATACCGCAGAATCAAAGTCCTTAAGTGCATTTACCGCAGTAAAGTGCCAATTCGGATGATTCTTATGGAGTGTCCTAAGATACGTTTTGTAGGTATCCGGAAAACCGGCGATCTCGGTCTCGAAGTCCGGATCAGCATTGATATCCGAATCTTTTGAGATAAAGGAATCAACGACATAACCTGTGACTGATCCGCCATCGCTTTCCCGTTTATAGGTGATTTTGCACCATACATTGCTTCCGGAAGGATCGTTCGTGATCGTTACGACTTCCCCAAGTGTGACTCTGGTACCGTTTCTCACGACATCGACAACTGTCGTATCTACCGTACCCGGCTTATTTCTTACGTTGGCACTGTCGACGATGATCGTCCCCATCGGCTCATCAGCAGCAAGTGACCTTCCCGCCATCAATTCCGTAGGGAGATATATCAGCAGGAATGCGCACGAAAGCGCCGTTGCACATGCCCGTACAATGGCTCTTCTCATGCTGGTTTGTGTTTTTGCAAACATATACGTTACCTTTTTCCTCATATATGTAATCCACCTTATCGTATCAAACCATTGTTTTTGACACGTTACAGCAATATCACATTTTCCTTTTACAGTTATGAACAGATCTCCTTTTCTGTTCATTTATAAAAAAGAAAAAGGACCGCCTTGAAATGAAGGCAGTCCCTCATAGATCCTGGTGGCTCACTGGAGGCTCGAACTCCAGACCCCTTGATTAAAAGTCAAGTGCTCTACCTACTGAGCTAGTGAACCATATGGCTGGGGTAGCAGGATTCGGACCTACGAATGCGGGAGTCAAAGTCCCGTGCCTTACCGCTTGGCTATACCCCATCGACTCCCTAGGGAAATATGTGGGGTGGGATATGGGAGTCGAACCCATGACCTCTTGTGCCACAAACAAGCGCTCTAACCAACTGAGCTAATCCCACCAAGGTTCTCCCAAAAGGCACTACGAAATTATAATGTTTTCATGCTGGAAATGTCAAGCATTTATTTTATCCTTCTGCTATATACATATAGAAAAGCACTTTTCCTTGGTGTATAATGCACGTACTAAAAGTGAACCGAGGTAGGAATATGGATATCGAAAACGCATATATTACACTTCCTAAAGGATTTATCGCTAACGGCGTACATGCCGGACTGAAGCCGAATGGCAACCCCGATCTGGCTTATATCGGATCTGACCGCCCGGCGCAGATTGCCGGTGTATATACTTCGAATCTCGTCAAAGGTCATTCTCTGACGCGTTCGATCTCTCTGATCAAGTCACACGATTCTATGCGCGGCATCCTGATCAACAGCGGAAATGCGAATGCCTGTGTCGGCGCAGATGGTGAGAATGATGCGACCGCCATGGCGGAAAAAGCAGCTTCCCTCCTCGGCGTCAGTGCCGACGAGATCCTGACTGCTTCTACTGGTGTTATCGGATCCAGACTCCCGCTCGATAAGATCACTTCTGCGATCCCGGGCCTGATCGGGAATGCTTCTTCTTCCGAAGAGTGCGGTCACCTCGCTGAGAGAGCCATCATGACAACAGATACCCAGCCGAAGGAAGTAGCTGCGACGGTCAGCATCTTCGGCAAAGAGATCACGATCGCAGCGATCGCTAAGGGTTCCGGCATGATCCACCCGAATCTCGCGACCATGATCAGTGTATTTACCACAGATGCCAATATCTCCCAGGCTGTACTTCAGGAGATGATCTCCGATAACGTCAAGGACACCTACAACCGTGTATCCGTCGATGGCGACACTTCCGTATGTGATATGGTCGTGATCTTTGCCAACGGCGCTTCCGAGACTCCCGAGATCAAGAAAGGTTCGGAAGAATATGACACCTTCAAGGAAGCTTTCCATGCTCTGTGCTTTGATCTGGCCAAGATGATCGCTTCTGACGGCGAAGGCGCTTCCAAGCTCGTGGAGGTCGAAGTCGTCGGTGCAAAGACACCAAAAGATGCATATCTCTGCGTTCTCTCCATCTGCCGTTCCCCGCTCTGTAAGACAGCGATCTTCGGTCAGGATGCGAACTGCGGCCGTTTCATCACAGCGCTCGGCTATTCCGGTGCAGATATCGATCCGGATAAGATCAGCATGTTTCTCTCCGGTCTTCCGGTTTATGAGAAAGGTGTTGCACTTCCGTTCGATGAGGATGTTGCCAAGGAGAAGCTCTCCGAGCATGATATCCTGATCCGTATCGAGTTAAATGACGGCGAGTATAACGACCGCATGTGGACATGTGACTTCACATATGACTACGTAAAGATCAACGCCAGCTACCGTTCCTAATCATTTCCGTGATTCAGGAAAAGGAATTCACCGGATAACAGAAATGACCGTTCAATCATTAATTGAGCGGTCCTTTTTCTTACTGCTTCGAGATTTATCAGCAAGGTCTTTTACGCCCTGCACGGCTTACCTTTAGTCCTGCTTCTCCTTGATATCGAAAACAAACTGTTCTTTTCTGTATCCGACGGAAACCTTCTGCGCATTCTTCAGCTTTCCGGACAGATACAGATCAGCAAGCGGATCCTCCAGCCGTTTCTGGATCGTCTTACGAAGCGGTCTTGCACCGTACTTCGGATCGTACCCTTCCTTGGCAAGTTCATCTTTCGCCGCTTCAGAAACAGACAGAACGACGTCCTTTTCTTTCATCTGCTCCGATACTTCTTTCAGCATCAGATCAACGATCTTTCTGATTTCTTCCTTCGTCAGCTCCTGGAAGATGACGATCTCATCAACACGGTTCAGGAATTCCGGACGGAACTGTTCTTTCAGCGCCGTATTCACACGGTTCTCCAGAGCGATCTGTCCCTCTGCGCCGAATCCGAAACCATTCGCCTTCAGTGAGGTTCCCGCATTACTGGTCATGACGATGATCGTATTTTCAAAGTTAACGACACGTCCGTGGCTGTCCGTAAGACGGCCGTCGTCCAGAATCTGCAGCATCATATTAAAGACATCGGGGTGCGCCTTCTCGATCTCATCAAAAAGCACTACCGAATATGGCTTCCTTCTTACTCGTTCAGTCAGTTGTCCGCCATCATCATATCCGACATAACCCGGCGGCGAACCGATAAGTTTGCTTACCGTGTGTGCCTCCATAAATTCGGACATATCCACACGGATCAGCGCATCTTCTCTGGCAAACATCGCTTCTGCCAGTGTTTTTACAAGTTCTGTCTTACCGACACCGGTAGGACCGACGAAGATAAAGGAAGAAGGCTTATGCTTCTTACCAAAGCCGGAACGGTTTCTTCTAATTGCTCTAGCCAGCGCACTTACAGCCTTTTCCTGACCGATCACACGCTCATGGAGACGGTCTTCCAGCTTGAGCAGGCGCTCGGATTCAGACTCGGAGATGCGCTGTACCGGGATACCTGTCCACATCTCGATGACACGGGAAACATCCTCGAAGGTAATGATCGTCGGAACAAGTTCATTTTCCAGCGACGCGATCTCTTTCTCCAGACGGAGCACCTGCGACTTCTTTTCGGCCTGCTGCTCATAGAGATGCTCATTCTCGATCTCTTCCGGAGTCGCAGACATCTCGATACGGGCTTCCAGTGCTTTTACCTCTTTATCCAGAGCTTCGTACTCGTCCTTCTGTTTCTGAAGCTTTACCAGACGGACTTCTTCAAGATTCGCACGTGATCCTGCCTCATCCAGGATATCGATCGCTTTATCCGGCAGGAAACGGTCCGTGATATAACGGGACGACATCCTTACCGCATACTCGATCACATCATCCGGATACTGGACGAAATGATGTTTCTCGTAATAGTCTTTAATTCCCTTAAGGATCTCTACACTGTCTTCGATCGAAGGCTCCTCGATGATCACCTTCTGGAATCGGCGCTCCAGCGCGGAATCCTTCTCGATATGTCTTCTGTACTCATCGAGAGTCGTCGAGCCGATCACACGGATCTCACCCTTTGCCAGAGCCGGTTTCAGGATATTGGCGGCATTCATCGCACCCTCCGCGTCGCCGGCACCCATGATGTTATGCATCTCATCGATTACGAGAATAACATCCTGGTTATGGCGCGCCTCATCGACCACATTCTTCATGCGGCTCTCGAACTGGCCACGGAACTGTGTTCCCGCCACCATTGCCGTCATATCCAGAAGATAGACGGACATATCCATGAGTTTTGCCGGTACTTCGCCATTGGCGATCTTAACGGCAAGTCCTTCCGCAACAGCGGTCTTACCTACGCCAGGTTCACCGATAAGCGCAGGATTGTTCTTCGAACGGCGGTTCAGGATCTGAATAACACGTTCCAGCTCCTTCTCTCTGCCGATCAGACGATCGATCTTGCCTTCTCTGGCGAGTTTAGTGAGGTTCGTACCGTACTGCTCAAGAAATTTCTTCTTCGGCTTTCCGGCTTTCTTTTCCCCTTTTCGCTTCTCTTTATCTTTTCCCAGATGAAGATAGCCCAGATTCGACTCGTTCTCATCGTCGTCTTCTCCATCCTGCTGTTTTCCGAAGATATCAAAAGGGAATCTCCTGCGGTTCGGCTTACCTTCCTGTTCGATCTCAACAAACGGAAGCTCGATATCCGCATCCTCTTCCTCGGGGATGTCCTCATCCATATCGTCGGAATGCTCTCCATCTACCGGGAACGCGTCATTTACCAGCATACGGAAAAGCTCCTGCGGGTCAGCGGTCTCCGCGCCTCCCATCAGGCGGTTCAGACGCTCTGTGACTTCATCGATATTATCGTCATTAATGCCGGCCGAGTGGAACATCTCCTCGATCCCGCCAATACCTGTCTCGAAGGCACACTTCAGACACAGACCCTCATTGATGCGTTCGTTATTTTCAAACCTCGTGGTAAAAACGACCGCCACATTCTTTTTACATATAGTACAAAGACTCATTTTCTATTTCCTAACTATTCTTTTTCCTCCAGGGGCTTTCTCTTCCTCCTGGGTTTGGGACCGGTCGCGATATCCAGCGCTTCCCGCTCCACCTTTCTTTTCTGCTCCGTCTGATCGATCGGACCTGACTTCTCCATGAGAGCCAGGGTTTTCTCCAGTACCGGTTTCAGGAATTGACCCGTATAAGATCCGGGAACTTCACAGACTTCCTCCGGAGAACCGCACGCAACGATCGTGCCTCCTTTATCTCCGCCTTCCGGTCCGAGATCGATAATATAATCCGCTGTCTTGATCACATCCAGATTATGTTCGATCACCAAAACAGTATTACCATTTTCGGCCAGGCGGCTTAAAATGTCAACCAACTTATGGACGTCAGCGATGTGGAGGCCTGTCGTAGGCTCATCTAAGATATAGAAGGTACGGCCTGTACTTCTCTTGGAGAGCTCCGTCGCCAGCTTAACACGCTGCGCCTCGCCTCCGGACAGCTGTGTTGCCGGCTGTCCGAGTCGGATATAGCCGAGGCCCACTTCCGAAAGAGTCTGAAGCTTCGATGCGATCCTCGGCACATTCTGGAAGAATTCGAGGGCCTCATCTACCGTCATCGCGAGGACATCCGCGATATTCTTTCCCTTATACTTGACCTGGAGTGTCTCTCGGTTATACCGCTTTCCTTTACATACGTCGCACTTGACATATACATCCGGCAGAAAGTGCATCTCGATACGGTTTACACCATCACCCGAGCACGCCTCACACCGGCCGCCCTTGACATTAAAGCTGAATCTTCCGTTCTTATAGCCTCTGGACTTCGCGTCCGGTGTATTTGCAAACAGTTCACGGATCAGATCGAAGCAGCCGGTATATGTTGCCGGATTTGATCTCGGGGATCTTCCGATCGGAGACTGGTCGATCGCGATGACTTTATCGAGGTGACCGACACCCGTGATCTTATCACAGAGTCCCTTTGATCTATGTGCGCCATTAAGATCGGTTGCCAGTTTCCGCAGAATGATGCCGTTTACCAGAGAACTCTTACCGGAACCGGATACGCCGGTAACACAGGTAAACAGTCCGATCGGGATCTTTACATCGATCTTCTTGAGGTTATTCTCTCTTGCCCCGTGGATACAAAGATATCTTCCGTCCGGCGTTCTTCTCTTAAGTGGAACCGGAATAAACTTATTTCCGGACAGATACTGGCCCGTGATGGATTCCGGGATCTTCATGATCTCATCCGCCGTACCGACGCCTACCACAAAGCCTCCGTGTTCACCGGCACCCGGTCCCATATCCACGATCACATCCGCTGCACGCATCGTATCCTCATCATGCTCGACGACCAGCACTGTATTTCCGAGGCGCTTGAGCTTTTCCAGCGTCGCCAGAAGTCTGTTGTTATCTCTCTGATGAAGTCCGATCGATGGCTCATCCAGAATATAGAGTACACCGGTAAGACTGGATCCGATCTGAGTCGCCAGACGAATACGCTGGGCTTCGCCTCCGGAAAGAGTCGCCGCCGCACGAGAAAGCGTCAGATAATCAAGTCCGACATCCACCATGAATCCGAGTCTTGCCAGGATCTCCTTCAGGATCGGCTCGGCGATTCTCTTCTCTCTCGCCTTCAGCGTCAGACCCTGGAGATGTTTGATGCACTTTCGGATCGGCATACTGGTCACTTCGAAGATATTCTTTCCTCCGACGGTTACTGCAAGAGAGGTCGGCTTTAGTCTTGCGCCATGACAGCTTTCACAGTCGGTGGTCGTCATATACTGCTCATAGTGCTGCTTGATCTCCTCAGAGGAGGCCTCACGGCTTCTTCTTTCCACACTCGGGATGACTCCCTCCCATGAATTCATATAGAGTCCATCGCGATGATAGATGCTGTTCGACGTGTCAATGATCATCTTCTCTCCGCCATTACCATAGAGGATAATGTCCTGGATCTTCTTCGGCAGCTTATTCCATGGCGTATCCAGAGAGAACTCATATCTGGCAGACAGTGCCTCGATAAATGCTCTTCCCCAGCTCTTCGGGTCATCGAACTTCCATCCCGCCGTCTGGATCGCACCTTCATTAAGCGAAGCCTCCGGATTCTGTACACACAGATCCGGATCGACATTCGTATGCGAACCGAGGCCCGAGCACTCCGGGCAGGCTCCGAAAGGATTATTAAACGAGAACATTCTCGGGGACAGCTCCTCTACAGAGATCCCGCAGTCCGGACAGGACAGTTTCTGCGAGAAAAGCACTTCTGACGTCTCATACGTTCTCTCGCCATCTTCACCGGTCGAGGGCACCTGTACCTCCACCAGAAGAAGTCCGTCCGCCAGTTTCAGCGCCGTCTCACAAGAGTCATTGAGTCTCGATCTCGACTCTTCCCTGACAACCAGACGGTCAACTACGACCTCAAGATCATGCTTTTTATTCTTTTCCGTCTTGATCTCATCTTCATCGAGTTCATACATTACTCCGTCCAGACGGATCCTGGCATAGCCGCTTTTTCTGTATTGCTCGATCTGCTTTCCAAATTCACCTTTACGTCCGCGGACTACCGGCGCCATCAGAATAAGTCTCGTTCCTTCCTGATAGGCCATCAGCTGCTCGATGATCTGATCGATCGACTGGGAAACGATCTCCTTTCCGCACTTATAGCAGTGCGGAATACCGATACGTGCATAAAGGAGTCGGAAATAGTCATATACTTCCGTTACCGTACCTACTGTGGATCTCGGGTTTCTGCTGGTCGTTTTCTGATCGATCGCTATCGACGGGGAAAGACCATCAATGCTGTCAAAGTCAGGTTTTTCCAGCTGACCCAGGAACTGTCTGGCATAAGAAGACAGAGATTCCACGTATCTTCTCTGTCCCTCTGCATAGACAGTATCAAATGCCAGGGACGATTTCCCGGAACCGGAAAGGCCGGTTACTACTACAAATTTATCTCTGGGAATATCCAGATTGATATTCTGAAGGTTGTGTTCTCTCGCGCCACGGATGCGGATATAGTCATTCATAGGTGTCTCTCATTTCTAATAAGAAAATATGTTCTGTCAGATAGTATATACGATTTTAGAAATAAAGTATACAACATTTATGGAGCATCTATCCGAAGTCTTTTTTGATAATTCTTAAATAGGCACTTGCACCGTATAAAATCTTATGGTATCATTTTTCATGCACTTAAAAAGTGTGTGGTGACGCGGCCCTATGGTCAAGCGGTTAAGACGGCGCCCTCTCAAGGCGCAATCAGGAGTTCGATTCTCCTTAGGGTCACCACAAAAAGAGTTGCCTTCGTCTGGGCAACTCTTTTCTTTTATCTTAGTATTCCTAAAGCTTTTGTAAAAGTCTTACTCGTCTCCGATATCGAAAATATTCTTTTTCTCCGACGACAGCTCCTTCATCTTCTGTTCCAGTTCTCTTT
>DFFH01000122.1 GCA_002368805.1 Mageeibacillus sp. UBA3781
CAGGCAGCAAATAAAACCATACACACCGACACCCAGAAGATACGCTGCCGGGCGGACATTGCTCATCATGAGTGCGCGGAGCGTCCCCTTCTCTTTTTCTTCCGAGATGATCGCGCTCATCGACACGATCGGTGCCATCGCCATATACATGATGCTGAAGAGTTTCAGGTAGAAAAACTCCGGCATGTCATCGACTTTGATCGCATTGCTCATCACGATCGTCATGATAGGGAACATAATAAACTGGATCAGGACCGCTCTGTTCTTTCTCGTATCAAGTACCTGTTTTCTAAAAATCGCTGTTGCTTCTCTCATCTTCTTACACCTCCAGTTTTCTTCCCGTGAGCTCCATAAACACAGTCTCCAGATTCGGCTCTTTCGAGTGGATCGTGCTGAGTTTCCCTTCCTTCAGGAATTCCGCGATCTGAGAACTCGTCTCTTCTGCATTTTCTCTATTCATTTCCAGCGAGACTGTCTCACCTTTCGTGGTTACAAGCTCGATCTTTTTCTGATGATCATAGCGGAGGCACAGTTCTTTTGGAGCACCTCTTTCCACGATCTTCCCTTCATTCAGAAGGACAAGGTGGTCGCATAATTTTTCTGCTTCCGCCATGTTATGTGTCGTCAGGAAAATGATCGTTCCTGCATCTTTTCTCTTTCTTATGATCTCGTGTATCTCGCTGCTGGTCTGCGGATCAAGTCCGCTCGTCGGTTCATCCAGGAAAAGGACCTTGGGATGTGCCAGAAGTGCTCTTGCCAGGCGGAGGCGCTCCTTCATACCTTTGCTTAATTTCTTCACTTCTTTTTTCGTGGCATCTTCCAGCTTCACTTCTTTGAGAACCGTTGCGATCTCCGCATCTCCGACACTGTAGATATCCGCGAACACCTTCAGATTCTGATAGCAGGTCAGTCTCTCATAAAGACCAAAGTCATCCATCATGACACCAAACTGTTTCTTATCTGCGCCGGTGAGCTTTCTGACATCTTTGCCGTTGATCATCGCCGCACCTTCATCAAACTTAAGCTGTCCGGTCAGCACTCTGATCAATGTTGTCTTACCCGCACCGGACGGTCCGAGAAGTCCGAAGATCTCCCCATCCTCGATCGTCATCGAAATACCATCGAGCACTTTCTTATCACCGAAGCTCTTTGAAATCCCTGTAACTGAAATCATCGCTGCATCCTCCTGTTTCATCTGCCGGCAAGTGATGGTTTTTTCGAAAGATCTTTCCACCGGACTTGCTGCACCTTTCTTTCAAAACGAAGCATATCAGCCCTGAAAAGCCTGCACAATAGGGCTTTGCGCGAGTTGCCTAAAGGGATGCATAAGTTGCAGAAAGCGATGGGTGAAATAACGGAGCAGTGCTTTTCCGGCATTTACCCATAAGATTTCCTAACAGCGATTTTTATCCGTATATTCACACTCCCTTTTACGGATAAAATCACGAAAATCACTTTTCTATCCGTAAACTCAAAGAAGTCTTTACGTATAATTTTGCAAGAAATGCATTTTTATCCGCAAAATCACATCTCCCCATACGGATAATATCGCAGGTAACGCAATTTTATCCGTAAAAGCATCTCTACTCTTACGGATAAAATCACAAAAAATGGAACTATATCTGCAGTCTCACATTTCACCTTACGGAATTTCTGCTCAAGACGCATCAGGACATGGTCGGATCATTCACGACGCCAACGAAAAGAGGCAGTCCCGTATCACTTACGATTTCAAATACGAACGGCCGATCCAGGATGAATTCGAAATGTTCTTTGGTTTGTCCGGCTCCGGCCAAAAAGATTGTAGCAGAAACCGCTTTACATCCTTCTTCATCGATCATGATACGTGTGTTCTGTTCGATCGAATTCACGTAGAAGTTTTCATCACTCTTACCCACCAGCGGACTGAAATCGGCGTCTCCCGCTTCAAATAGATCCTCTATTCCCAAAGCCTTCAGGTAATCATTCAGTTTTATGTCAGAAGAGATATCGAACTTCGGCACTTCCATATGAACACTAGCGGCCTCTATTGTTTTATCCCATTTGTAGGGCTCTGTGCTCAAAAACTGAAGGAGTTCTTCATCCATAAGCAGTTCTTCCGGTGTCATTCCTTCTTCCGGGAGAATGAACCGTACGCTACCATTGTTAATAATCGGCAAGGATACGCATTCAAAATGATCTCCATAGTAATTCTCACGCGCCGCATCCGTACACATATACTTGCAATTTATATCACCTGAAGGGGCATGGAATGTTCCATCCTTCGTCTCGCTCTTTAGAAAAGGATCCGCCCATTTCCCACAGTAATTCACGGTAGAAACAAGAGCTATCATCAGATCCGGATCCAGCTTCAGATCGGAGAGCATGTTTTCAAGAAGCCCATCCGTCTGCTCGTTGATCCAATCGCGGAGTGTCTGGCTATACTTCTCCGAAGAGGGATCCCCTGAATACGAAGAAGCGAAATAGTTGTTCGCCAATGTATCCAAGACAGACTTTTCATAATTCCGCTCATTATTCATCCAGAGAGAATTGGCCAGTACCAGTTTAGACAATCCATCGTCCATATAATTAGCAAGCCAGATCGACTTGGCACGATTACGAAGCGTCGCAATATCCGGCTGATGCAAAACATCCAGGATCTGCTGCTGTGTTGTTCCGTCCGTAATTTCTGCAGTCATTCCCAGTGCCATATACAGGCAGAGGGGCGAGAATGCCTTATTCCCATCCCCTGTATCCGAAAAGATAACACCCAGCACATCTTTCAAATACGCATCGTAGCCATCCTGATATCCCTCCGGCTGCTTACGCAAAGCCATCACGGTCTGAAGGTACTCTTCTGATTCTTCCGCATCATACCCATGCGAAAGCTCCGGATTCTCCGGAATCTCCGGATATTTGGGCGAAGCCATCAGAGTCCCGGATCTCAATTCCTCGGTATTTCCCCCGGAATTCTTTCCCGTCACATATGGGTAAATCGTATATCCCAGAATACCCACTATAAGGGCAGCAGCCACGGCGCCAAGAACGATCTTCCACTTTCCCCGTGCTTTTCTTATTGGCGTGACGGCAGCATCTGCCACTACTTTTTCATCTAATTCTGACATCATTTCCAGCATATCTTTTCCATTCATAGGAATTCCTCCTTCTCCAGAAAACTTTTCAGTTCCTTTCGCATCCGGGAGAGCATCGTCCGGACTTTGTTATCGCTAAATCCATACGCAGTCGCAATAACCGCTGTGTTTTCCATATAGAAATAGCGTCTGACAAACACTCTTCGTTTTTCCTCCGGCTGCGCCAGAAGAAACCGGCTGACTACCTCCGCAAAAGCTTTTCCTTCTATCTCTTCTTCGACGCTGATCCTGGAAGGAATACATTGCTCCAGCTCAGAAGATAGTTCCTCGACATACGCATGCCGCTTGTACCGATGTTCATGGATGCAGCGGTTCAGTGATTTTGCCCGAATGATCTTCGAGAGAAAAGCCAGAAGATACTCTCTCGGCTCACTCGGCGGAATACGGTTCCAGGCTTCCAGATACGTATCATTCACACATTCTTCCGCGGTCTGTTCATCCTGTGTGATACGAAACGAAATATGATTCAGTCTCGTGCCGTACTGATCAGCTACGACACGAAGTGCTTCTTCATCCCGTTTCAAAAAGAGATCCACAATCTCACCGTCACGCATCCGACAACCCTCACCATCACTAAAGCTTTCACTCTATATATCAACAAAACACCACAAAGTGTTACAAAGAATCTAACCTAATAATGCCACAAGAACCACACAACAATACCCCGAAAGACGGAACAAGAACGAGACAGCCTCTAAAAAAGAGTGCAAAAAATCTCCCGGGCGACAAAATCCCCGAAAGGTCTTCGATGGATCGCGACAGTAAAACAAGGGTATAAACTCCTACACTCTCTATAACGCAACGAAAAAAGAAAAGGATCTCCGAGCGACGAATCCACGAAAGGCGCACCAAGATCGAGACAGCCTCAAAGAAGAGCGCAAAAAATCTCCCGGGCGACGAGTTTTGCTTTAGCAAACTGTCTGAGTCGCAAGGGAGATATTTTTGCGCTCTTATTCGATTAGGCTGTCTCGATCTTCGAAGCCTTCTCCAGGCCCAGCATCTTGACCGCATCTTCTCTCATCTTGAACTTCAGGATCTTGCCTGCTGCGTTCATCGGGAAAGAGTCAACGAAAGCGACATAACGCGGTGTCTTGTGCTTTGCCATGTGATCTTTGACGTACTTCTTAACATCATCTTCGGTCAGCGTGGAACCTTCCTTTTTGATGATGCAGGCCATGATCTCTTCACCGTACTGCTCATCCGGAACACCGATGACCTGAACGTCGGAAACATCAGGATGTGTATAGATAAACTCTTCGATCTCCTTCGGGTAGATGTTCTCACCACCACGGATGATCATGTCCTTGATACGGCCGGTGATCTTGTAGTAGCCTTCCGGTGTTCTTCGGGCAAGGTCACCTGTATGTAGCCAGCCGTCCTCATCGATCGCGGCTTTAGTTGCCTCCGGCATCTTGTAGTAGCCCTTCATGATGTTATAACCACGTGCGCAGAACTCACCATCTACGTTATCCGGCAGGACTTCGTTTGTGGCCGGATCTACGATACGGCACTCAACACCCGGAAGTTCTTTACCGACAGTCTGTACACGGACTTCGATGGAGTCATCGACACGGCTCTGGGTGCAGCCCGGAGCAGCCTCTGTCTGACCGTAAACGATCGTGATCTCTTTCATGTTCATCTTATTCACAACGTCTTCCATGACCGGGATCGGACACGGAGAACCTGCCATGATACCTGTTCTCATGTAGGAGAAGTCTGTCTTTTCAAAGTCAGGATTCTCAAGAAGTGCGATAAACATCGTCGGAACACCATGCATCGCAGTAACGCGGCGGGCGGTGATGGAAGCAAGTACTTTTCGAGGTGAGAAGTAATCGAGCGGAACCATCGTAACACCGTGAGTTACGGAAGCGGTCATGGCAAGTACCATACCGAAGCAGTGGAACATCGGCACCTGGATCAGGAGTCTGTCCTCGGTGGAGAGGTTCATGCAGTCACCGATGCACTTACCGTTGTTGAGAACATTTCTGTGGGTGAGCATAACGCCCTTCGGGAAACCGGTCGTACCGGATGTGTACTGCATGTTGCAGACTTCGTCCGGCTGTGTCGCATCGATCATCGCACGCAGATCCGCGTCGCTGACCTTGCCGTCTGCCGTCTCGAACTCATCGTCCCAGAAGAAGCAGCCGTCGTAACGGTTGTCGATCGTGATGACGTTCTTTAAGTACGGAAGTCTCTCGGAGACCATCTCGCCAGGCTTGGATTTCGCAAGTTCAGGGCAGATCTCGTTGACGATATCGACGTAGTTGATGTCCTTGTAGCCGTCCATCATGACGAGCGTGTCGGAATCGGACTGACGCAGCAGGTACTCGATCTCGTGGATCTTATAAGCTGTATTTACGGTAACCAGAACCGCACCGATACGTACGCAGGCCCAGAATGTCAGGAACCACTGCGGACGGTTAGTGGCCCAGAGCGCTACGTGAGAGTCCTTCTTGACACCCATCGCCATGAGCATCTTGGAAACACGGTCCACGTCATCTCTGAACTCGCTGTATGTTCTTGTATAGTCACGCATCGTGTAAGCAAAAGCAGTCTGATCCGGGAACTCGGTCGCGACCTTATCGAGCATCTGACCGAAGGTCATCTCGACGAGCACGTCCTTCTCGAACATTCTCTGGCCCTTGCCTTTTTCGACATACTTGATATTGGACGGAACGACCTCGATCGGAGCCTCCGGACGAACCTGTGCCTTACTCTCCTTCTTAGAGGGCTCGATGACTTTCTTCGTGCCCTTGGTCTTCTCCCAGGTCCTTACGAAGTTGATGAACTGCGGGAATACGATCGCAGCGCTCTCGATCTCTCTTGCCCATCTCTTTACCCACTCGAGGGATACGAATCCGTTGTAGCCGTTCTTATCCAGCAGCTCGAAAAGCGCTTCCAGCGGAAGATCGCCGTGTCCAGGCAGGCGGTAAGCCACGGTTCCGTCGTCTTCCTTGATGGAATCCTTGACGTGGATATATCGGACATACTCACCGACATTTGCCCATGTTGTCTCGACGGACTCGCCGAAATAACGGAACGGGTGATGTACGTCCCAGAGTACTTTTACATAAGGAGAATCTACCGCCTCGATGAGTTTACGGAGACGGGATGTATCCGCATAGACACCGTTTGTCTCAACAAGGAGAGTAACGTTCTTGCCTTCGCACAGAGGTGCCAGATCCTTAAGATCGGCGACGATCTTCTCATCATCGACTTCGCCTTCCGGTGCCGGATGCGCATCCGCGAGGATACGTACATAGGAAGCTCCGCACTTATTGGCAAGTGCGACATATTCACCGATCTCGGTCGGCGCGATCTTGGCGCCGTCTTCGTAAGCCAGTAC
>DFFH01000148.1 GCA_002368805.1 Mageeibacillus sp. UBA3781
AAAAGAATAGTACAAGAAGATAGGAGTCTCGACGTGATCTATGGTCATGAGGGGCTCCTTCTTCTATGCGGGGGAGTGCTTTTCGAGAAGTTTTCCAGTAGATTTCCAGAAGTGATGCTGTTTTTGGAAAGATATTGGAAAAAACAGTCTGATTGACTTCTAAAGGGGTACTTTTCCATATTTTTTCCACTTCAGATGGTAGTTTTGGAAATCTACTGGAAAAAGACGGCTGCGGAGCTGATATTCAAGAAGTTTTCCAATATTTTTCCTCGAAAAGCACTGTTGTTGGAAATCTGGTGGAAAAAAGTGCCAGAAGAAGTGCTTTTCGAGAAGATTTCCAATATATTTCCAGATAAGCGGCACCATATGGAAATCTTTTGGAAAAAACAGAAAAAGGTGTTGACAAATGATAATATATTGCATAAAATATAATTGCATCAAACAAAAGGCAAAAAACCGGCTTAAGTAAAGTTTGATCTCTAAGAGCAGCCGCGTAGCATGATCACATTAAGAGAAGGAGAAGCACTATGGCTACAGTTTATGATTTTAAGGTAAAGGACATGAAGGGAAATGAAGTCAGCCTTTCGGAGTATCAGGGCAAGGTCCTCCTGATCGTGAATACTGCTACAGGATGCGGCTTTACCCCGCACTACGAGCCACTCGAGGCGATGTATAAGGAACTGAAGGATCAGGGATTTGAGATCCTGGATTTCCCGTGTAATCAGTTCGCGAACCAGGCGCCGGAGAGTGATGATGAGATCCACGAGTTCTGCACGCTGAAGTTCGGCACCGAGTTCCCGCAGTTTGCTAAGATCGATGTCAACGGCGAGACTGCGGATCCGCTCTTTGCTTACCTCGCGACTGAGAAGCCATTCGAGGGATTCGGCAAGGGGCTGAAGATCAAGATGCTCGAGAAGTTCTCGAACATGAACAACAAAGCCTTCGGCGACAAAGCGTATATCCGCTGGAATTTCACAAAATTCCTTATCGACCGTGAGGGCAAGGTGATCGCAAGATTCGAGCCTACCAAGGACATGGACGAGGTGAAGGAAGCTGTAAAAGCTGCACTGTAACCACTAATTACTACAACTGATTCGCCGGCAGAATCACTTGTCCCGGAGGCTGTGTCTTATGCCGGCGATCGGAGTATACTCGACCAATACGAAGGATGAAGAAGTGATCCGTGCAAGAACGGAAGTAAGCAAGATCGTGCTTTCCCATGAGCATGTCAAGCAGATCCATGGTTTCTGTCTCATAAAAGAAAAGAAAGCCATGCGATTTGACATTGTCATAAGCTTTGAAGCTAAGGATCGCACGGCGGTATATAAAGATGTTGTATCGGATGTATCGAAGGCTTTTCCCGGATATGAACTTCAGGTAGCGATGGATACGGATTATTCAGAAACCTGACATCTGTGGAAATTATTTCTTTTCCTCTTTTTTCTTATTGCGGATATGAGCCTTGATCTTGTTGAAGGATTTTTCGCTGATATCATGCTCGATGCGGCAGGCATCTTCCGAAGCAGTCTTTTCATCAACGCCAAGAGACATCAGCGCTTCTGTCAGGACACGGTGACGATCATAGATACGCTTGGCGATCTTAGATCCCTCATCGGTAAAGTGGATCGCACCGTCCTCATCGACAACGATGAAGCCTTTGTTCTTCAGGATCCCGACCGCACGGCTGACGCTGGGTTTGCTTAAGTCCATCTCGCGTGCTATATCGATGGAGCGCACATTTCCGTTACGCTTTTTCAAAATCAGGATCGTCTCGAGATAATCCTCACCGGATTCATAAAGTCCATTCATATGATGTGTACTCCTTTGTATGCAATTGAACGTCTGTTTTCATTCTGTCATTCTCTTCCTTTGAAGTCAAGGAAATTTCATTTTTATCCAAAAGTGCCTGAAGCGTTTTCACGGTTTC
Source organism: Mageeibacillus sp. UBA3781 (assembly GCA_002368805.1). Classification (GTDB taxonomy): domain Bacteria; phylum Bacillota; class Clostridia; order Saccharofermentanales; family Saccharofermentanaceae; genus Scatonaster. Next base: position 1,928 of record DFFH01000148.1, read on the forward strand.
AGGCACTTCGGGTAGATAGATATTTTGAAGGATTGCTTGCTTATTATGCGGAAAGCGCGGATCCGAGCTTCTTGCAGGAATCTGTTGCTTCGTCGTCCGGTGATTCATTGCAGATCACGCCCTCAGAGACGAGTTCAGCGCCGGCATTCTTGACGCGCTCTTCCCAGTTTCTCATCCATTCGCCGTCGCCCCATCCGTAGGATCCGAACAGGCCGACTTTCTTTCCGGAGAGTACGCCTGCGCCTTCTACTTCAGTGAACATCGGGTCAAATTCCGACTCTTCTAATACCTCCGCACCCATGGCCGGGCATCCGAATGCAAATGCATCGAAATCCGCTGCTTTGGAGGAGTTAAATTCAGAAGCGGAGAAGAGTGTGGTTTCCGCGCCGGCTTCTTTTGCGCCGCTTTCGACAGCGTTTGCCATTGCTTCGGTGTTTCCTGTTCCGCTCCAGTAAATGATTGCGATCTTGCTCATATAGTATTCCTTTCTCGTTGTTACTTATTTACAGACCCGGCATGCTCCCGGGGGACTGCCTTTCTTATCGGTGCCGTTTATGATGCGACGGCGAGCTGCTCCAGTGATGCGCCGGAATTTAGCCTTTTTCTGTAGCTCTTCGTGCATTGCTCATACTTCTTGAAAAGCACTTGTGCTTTTTCCGGTTCGTGATAGACCTTCCAGCACCCGCCCACGCAGGACCGACAGCGGCTTTTGCAGTGCGGGTTTTCGATGAATCCGCGCACATCTTCCGGCGGGTATCCCAGGAAAAGCCCGATCTCATGAGGGAAAGATGGTTCTTTCCGTACGCGCTGGATCAGACGGACGAGACACCGGGACGGATGAGAAGAGGTGTATCCGAGTTCTTTGAGAAGTGAAGAACACTTTCTGTCACCGAGGTCTCTCTTCAGATAACACGGCCGGTACAAATAAAGAAGAGAATACCCGTATGTGGTCTTCAGAGGAAGAAGCAGAAGCCCCTTGCCATAGAAGATCCGGTTGACCCTCTGAACTTCATGCAGGACATGTTCGGGATCTTCGCCATGTATGGA
>DFFH01000119.1 GCA_002368805.1 Mageeibacillus sp. UBA3781
CGTCCGGAAGCAAGAGAGATCACACCGCCGGCGCGTCCTGCCAGAGAGGTCGGAGAGCGTCCTGCAAGAGAGATCGAAGCCCGTCCGAGAACATTTGCGCAGCGCCGCCAGATGGAAGAAGAGGAGAGAAGACGTCAGATCCAGAGTTCTTTTGCGAATCCGGAGAAAGCGACTCCCCGTACGCCGTTCCGACGTCCGGCGAACATGATCGACGATGAGCCGGAAGAAGCCGAACCGGTGAACAAGACGTTCGAGTCTTCCCAGTTCGAGGATAAGCCGTCTGTAGTGGCTTCTCTGGATATGCTTCCGGAGCCGCTCAGTGAAGAGAGCATCCACCACCTGGCAAAGGAAAGAGATATCCCGGCCCTCGCCCGTGGAACCGACAGGATCCAGCAGGAGCTCGAAGAGGGAGAGAGACAGGCAGAGCGTGCCGTCCGCGGATTACCCGGATTTGATCCGGAAGGACCGAATCCCTTCAAGCCGAACTGATCAAATAAGTACACACATACGCACCGGAAGCATCTGACAGTGCTTTTCGGTGCGTATTTTTATTTTAGGAGAAAACTATGGAAAAAGCATATGTATGTCCGAAGTGCGGTGCATCTTTGATTCTCGAAGAAGGTTCCTTAAATGTCTGCAGTTTCTGTCATACCGGACTTGCGGAAAAAGATGAGATCAAAAACCCGAAGGGCGGATTCTACATCGGGACGATGGGCAGCATGAAGATGAGACGTTCCACCTGCGGAAAGTGCGGGAAGATCATGTACTCCGCCGAAGCGGGCGAAGTAAAAGCGTCGCGCTGCATCTCCTGCGGAAGTGACGATCTGATCAGTGCTCCGGAAGAAATCATGCTGCCGGAGAAAGTATCTGCCGTACCTTTTTCCTGCAGCCGGGAAGAAGCAGTGGAAGAGTACCGAAGTTGCGCGAAACGCTCGAAGCTCAAGCAGCTCTCCTATGCGGGACAGGAATATACCGATGCGATCACACCGGTATATGTGCCGATGTTCTTTTATGATTACCATATATTCGGAAATGCGATCCTGAGCGTCGTTCCGAATATTAAGACACCGAAAGGCCGGGGCGAGAAGTTCCTGTCCGTCGTGCTCCTGAATGATTTTACGCTGGAAAGAACGTCTTCCGTGGCAACTCCTTATCCGAAGACCATGAACAGTGAGATGGCCTGGCAGGCGGTTCCGCAGAGCGCAAGCGGAGCGGTCACGATGGAAAAACTCGATGAAGTGTCTCCGGTCCTCCGATCCGGAACCGGTGCGCAGGATGCCTCCCTTCCGGAACTGAAGGATGCGGTCATCCTGGATCCGGACCGTCCCGCGGATGTGATCGAAAATGAGTTTATGACACGTATCAAAGGATTTGTGAAGGAGTGCCTCGTTACGGAGAATCTTGCGCACTTCAGCATTACTTCCTATGTGGATAAAACGAATTACCAGCCGGCACTCGGCCAGCTGATCTTCGTCCCGATGTGGATCATGAAGATCCGGAAGAAGGAGCAGTGCCTGACATGGTATATGAATGCGATCTCCGGTAAGAGCTCGGAGATCTCCTGGGAATCACTCGAAGAAAAGCCGGTCGCAAAGCCTGAGGAACCGACACTGAAGACGATGAATAAAAAGCGCATCAAAGCGTTTACGCTCGAGGACTTCGGACCGGAGAACAAGCCGGTGAACTACAGAACATTTATGATCGATATCGTAGCGTCCTCGATCGCTTCTGAAATGATGCTGAATGAAATGTCTGCGGATAAGAGCCTGCTGCATCTCGAAAAGCAGATGCGTAAGACACAGCAGACTGTCTCAGTGCCTGTCATCGATCAGGCCTATCAGGCGGAAGTCGAGGAGGAAGTGCAAAAGAGTAAGAGCCAGCCGATCCCGAGCAAACCGGTACCGCTTCCGAGCGAACATTCGCCGCTGTTCCTTATGAGGGAAGAAGCAAATAACCGTTCACTGGGAAGAGGAAGAAGACTTCCGGAAAAGCCCCTGGATAGAAAAGTCGGAAATGAAGATCAGTTCGATACTCCGGATACTCCGTCCGGTGTGGCAGTTGAGTTTGGACTGGCGGACCTCCCGGAATATGATCCGGAAGGACCGAATCCATTTAAGAAATAATCACTTCCAGAGCGATTCTCCGTTCGTCTCGATCACTTCTTTGTACCAGTAGGCGGAATCCTTGAGTGTTCTCTTCTGGGTCTGGTAGTTGATATATACCAGTCCGAATCTCGGATCGTATCCTTCTGCCCACTCGAAGTTGTCCATGAAAGACCAGTGGATATAGCCGATCAGCGGAATGCCGTCTTCACCGGCTTTATAGAATTCACGGATGTATCTCTTAAGAAAATCGATGCGCTGCGGATCGTGTACCTTGCCGTCGAGGTGGACACTGTCTGTGCAGGCACAGCCGTTCTCGGTGATCATGACCGGGACTTTGTAGCGCTCGTGCATGAATTTCGCGGACCAGTAGAGGACTTCCGGCGTGATCGTCCACTTTAACGCTGTCAGAGGCTCGCCGGTAAGCTCACCGTTTCCTTCAGCGGCAGAGAGTTTGCTGAGATCACGCATCGCGGCATAGATATTCATGCCGTAGAAATCGAGAGGCGACTGGACGATATCCCACTCTTCCTCGGTGAAATCGGAAAAATCAGGACCGAAGAATTCTTTCGCGCCGTCCGGGAACTTCCGAAGGAAGATCGGATCGGACCACCAGGAATTGGAAAGGACATATCCGTCTTTGTCAAATGCAAATGTCTTCGCTCTTGCTTCTTCGATCGCCTCCGGTGAATCGTTATCCGGAATAAAGGACGGACCGGTCGGAGCATAGGAGATTTTTGCCTCCTGTTTGCTGTACTTTCTGATCGTTCTTACCGCGGTTCCGTGTGCGAGAAGAACATTCTTCGACATGCGGAAGATCTCGCCATCGGTGTACTTTTTGAACGGGGCCATTACGCCCAGATAGCAGCCGAGTCCGATGAAGATCTGCGGTTCGTTGATCGTAAACCAGTATTTCACACGGTCGGAGAGAGCTTCCACAACAATTTTCGTATAGTTTTCAAACCATCCGATGATCTCCGGATTCAGCCATCCGCCGCGATCAAAGATACTCTGCGGAAGATCCCAGTGGTAGATCGTGACCATCGGCTCGATACCGTTTTTGATCAGTTCGTCGACGAGGCTGGAATAGAATTCGATCCCCTTCGGGTTCACGCTTCCGATCCCATCCGGAAGGATGCGGGTCCAGCTGATGGAGAAACGGTATGCTTTGACGCCCATTTCTTTAAGAAGAGCGACATCTTCTTTATAGCGGTGATAATGGTCGCAAGCGACATCACCTGTCTCATGATTGTGGACCGGTGAATTGCGCCAGTGTGTATATGTATCCCAGATGGACGGTCCTTTTCCGTCTTCGTTCCAGGCACCTTCGACCTGATAGGAAGCTCCGGCGACGCCCCAGATAAAATCTTTCGGTAAAGGCATAGTGTATCCCTCCTTGATGCATGTGAGAGGCGGAGAAAATAAAGAAGATCCCGCCTGCTGCTAAAGTCTTACTCCGAGTATATCGGCGAATTTGATTTGAGTATATCAGAATGGTGATGGAATTGTCATTCCTAAAAAGAAGGTTATGGTATAATTGACATGGAACTGGAGGAAGTATGAATATAGCAATTATAACGGATACATATTTTCCGGATATTAATGGTGTCGCATCTTCGATATATACACTCGCGCTTGCTCTTCGGAAAAGAGGGCATCGCGTGTATATTTTTGTGACGTCTCAGAACACATCTCCGGTCGTCCGAAGAGTCGGCAAGAATCCTCCCGTGTTCAGCATCCCGAGCTTTCCTACGATCTTCTGCCGCCCGTACCGCACGACGATCCCTTACTCGTTCCGTCTGGTGCAGATCTTAAAGAGACTGAA
>DFFH01000121.1 GCA_002368805.1 Mageeibacillus sp. UBA3781
GCAGAGATCGAGAAGACGACAAGTGAGATCTTCGAGATGCCGGAAGCACTGTCCGGACGACGCTGTGTCGAAAGGCTCAGAGAAGAACTCAGAGAAGCCAGCACGATCGAAGAGTGTGTAAGTGCTTTTGAAAAAGAATGCATGGATCAGCTCGATCCCGATGAGATGATCATGTTCGAGTGCGGGAACTATCCGTGGAACAAAGGCCACTTCTCATTTTCTTTGACCCGCCAGTATCCGGATGGAGTAGATGACGAGTTCTTCCAGGTAAAGCTGGATGTTCTTTTTGAGGTGGACGAGACAAATGAGAAGCTCTTCGAATCCGCGTGGGATGAGCGTCTGAAAGAGAATATCTTCGACTATATCCGCCGCTCGAAGTCGTACCACTATGCGCAGGAGAATAAATTCAGCAAGATCCGGATCTATATGTCACAGACCTAATCAGATATCAGCAAAAAACGAAAATGGGTTATCTCAAGAAAATATCGGGATAACCCATTTTTTTATTCCACAGGTATTGACATCAGAAACAAACCGTATTATTGTACTAATCAAGTAGTACAGTTTAGAAAGCGAAAGATCTGCTTTTTCCTGAACAGATCTTTCCGGGAGGGGAGGTAAGAACATGCCGTGGGCTTTTAAAGAAAACAGGCCGATTTTCCAGCAGATATGCGACATGATCGTGATCCGTATCTTAAACGGAACTTACCCAATGGGATCCAAGCTTCCTTCTGTCCGCGAAATGGCCGAAGAGGCGGGAGTAAATCCGAACACTATGCAGAGAGCGATGTCTCATCTGGAAGAGAAAGGACTTGCCATCACGAACCGTACCAGCGGCCGTACCGTTACCACGGACGAAGAAATACTAAAGAGAACCAAGCGGGAATATGCTGTGGCCGCAGCAGAGGATTTTCTTCAGGAGATGAAGAAACTCGGAATGTCACAGGAAGAAGCAGTTTCCCTGATTCAAGATATCGGAGGTGAAAAGAAATGAGTGATCTGCTAAGTATAAGCAACCTGACTCGTACATATGGAAATAAGAAGGTCTTAGACGGGCTCGATCTTAAGATCGGAACCGGAAAGATCGTCGGACTGCTCGCACCGAACGGAGAAGGAAAGACAACATTATTCCGCCTCATGGCAGGCCTTCTGACGAAGAATGATGGAGAGATCCTGATCGATGGACAGGAACCGTCCGAAATCACGAACAGTTATGTAAGTTTTCTTCCGGACCACTATGTTCTCGGAGGCTTCCACTCGATCCGGGGTGCCATGAAGCATATGAAGAAGTACTTCTCGGATTTTGATGAGGCAAAAGCACTTTCCCTCATGAAGCGTCTGAAGTTTGCACCGAACCAGCGTCTGGCGTCGCTTTCGAAAGGACAGAAGGAGCAGGTCCAGCTGATCCTTTTCCTCAGCAGGAAAGCAAAGCTCTTCCTGCTCGATGAGCCTCTGGCTGCGGTCGATCCGGCCACGAGAGATTTCATCGTGCAGACGATCTTAAGTTCTTTTGGCGAAGATAACACGGTCATCATCAGCACGCATGTGGTGCTGGATATCGAGCTGATCCTCGATGAAATCGTCATGCTGAAGAACGGAAAAGTACATCTTCAGGGAGAAGCGGATGAACTCCGCTCAAAGTACGGGATGACCATCAATGACATCTTCAAGGAGGAATTCCGTTTCGTGGAAGGAGGAAGTGAAAATGAGTGATATGGCAGCTGAATATAAAGCACCGAATAATCTGAAAACGGGTCTTATAGCTTTTGGTGATGAGATCAAAAAACTCATTGTCATCGGTATTATCGTTCCGCTTCTGATGATGCTTCCGTCGATCTATATGCAGACCCGGTGGGTCAAATACGATAAGATCATTGATAAGCAGGTGACTGAAGAATATTCTTCAGATCCTTTCAGTGATTTAACAGAAGAAGAGATGGATTTCATTAATGAAATGGAAAATGGCTCGATTCTGTATGAACTGAAATTAGGCGTAAGCTTCGCGGTTTTTATACTTTGGGGAGCCCTGATCGTTCTTAATGTCGGGAATCTTATCAAGAGTTTCTTCGGCGAACAGGCAGAGATGACTCTCGGCGTTCCATGCAAAAAAACGATACTCTTTGTCGGTAAGTTCGTCTCTACTATGATCGTTATGGGAATCGCTTTTTTCCTGTTCGAGATCCAGACGAATTTAATGGACTACGGTATCAAATTCAGAGATGGCGGCTTCTACAAGATTATAGACTCCTACGGGAAGGACGGGGAATCATTGGTGAAACTGATCCGATCCTATGAACCGGTCGAGTTCGGTGGATTCGTCTTCCCCTTTATGATGGTGATGGTGATCTGGCTGGGTCTGGCATTCCTGATGGCCCTGATCGGAAAGCTTCAGAAACACTATCGTTCCGCTCTCGTTGCCGTCATTATCGTCATAGCAACGATACTGGTCCTTTTCGTGTCCGTCGCTACTCTCTATTATGGAGATACGTATAACAGCCTGCTGCTTATGTTAGTTGCACCGGTCCTTCTGTTTGTGGCTGATCTTCTGATGGTTAGCAATTACGACAGAGTGTCCTCGTAAACAAAAGCGGCAAAGGATCTCTTCGTTTAGTTCCGGATGAGATATGCCCGGCAGGGGGCGCCGTCGCAGCCGCCTAGATTGAGGGGAGCGGCGCTTAGGAAGTATTTTCCTTCTTTTACATCTTTCAGAACGATGCCCTCAAGGAGAGTGATCTCTTTCCCAAGAAGCGTCAAATGGACATCTTTCGGTGCCATGAGAGGCCCGACGGTCTGACTTTCATTCCCGAGTAAAAGTATGCCGGATCCGGCAAAAACCTCCGCTGCAGGAAGTGTCACGGTAGCGTCTCCTCCGATGAGGATACGCTCCGAAGCTCCTGCGGCGGCTGCTTTTTGCATAATATTTTCTGCATCTTCCTTCGTTACATCTCCATCATGGCGGGCGACATAGCAGTCTCCGACATAGGGGACAAGTCCCATCTTATCGATCGTTTTGCCGTCGCCGAGAAAGTGAAACGGCGCATCGACGTGGGTGCCGTTATGGGCGCACATGTCAAAACGGGTGAGGTTACACATATCTCCGTTGTCCGTGCTCTGGACCCGCTGCATCTCCGGCTGCGGGTCGCCGGGATATACATTACAAGTGAAAAGTTCCTGCGTGATGTCGATGATCTCCATGAATATGCCCTCCCGGACCGTTCTTAATGGTATGATTATATCATTAGGAAACTATCTTGAGAGATGGCTGTTCTTCCTCATAAGAAATTGCATATTTGCACTTGCACATTTCAAGAAATAGTTTAAAATAGAAAGGTGACTCTTTTGGAGGGTCATGCGGAAATCAGGGCCGCAGGGAGGTAGGATCGCTCTATGAACGAGAATATAACGAAGAGAAATGAACTTCTTGCTCAGAAGGTCATCCAGGGTCTAAAGTCCCGTAATATGACCGGATACTATGCGAAGAATAAGGAAAAAGCACTGGCAATCGCGCTGGAACTTATTCCGGAAGGAGCCTCCGTTACGATGGGCGGATGCATGAGTGCCAGGGAGATCGGACTGATCGATGCGATCAGCGAAGGCGATTATAATTTCATCGATAGAGATAATTACGCGGACAAACGCGCGGCGATGCTGATGGCATATGACGCAGATGTTTTCTTAAGCTCCGCGAATGCGATGACCGACGACGGCATCCTCGTGAATATCGACGGAAACGCGAACAGGGTTTCCGCGATCGCACAGGGTCCGAAGAAGGTCATTTTTATTGTCGGTATGAATAAGATCTGTGATGATATCGACGGTGCGATGAAGCGTGCCAGAAATGTGGCGGCGCCGATCAATGCACAGAGATTCGGTCTGGATACGCCCTGCACGAAGACAGGCGCCTGCATGAACTGCAAATCTCCGGACACGATCTGCTGCCAGTTCCTCATCACGAGGTACTCACGGCATAAAGACAGGATCCACGTGATCCTGGTCAATGACGATCTGGGATTCTGATGAGGATCCAGACGGAGAATTCTAAAGAAACAGGAAACAAGAGAAATGACTTCAGAAAAATTAAAAGCAGCCTTGGAGGGCCCGGAGAAAAAGAAAAATAAGACGGTAACTTCCAGTGAGGATACCGTTCTATCCATTGTCTGCAAAAATGTATTCACCTATTTTAACCTGGTATTTGCGATCATCGCGGTGCTTCTGATCATCGCAAGATCCTACCGGAGCCTGACGTTCCTGCCGATTATTATCGCGAACACCGGCATCGGTATTTTCCAGCAGCTCCGTTCCAAAAAGGTGCTGGATAATCTGAATGTTCTTGCACAGGCATCCTACGAAGTCGATCGTGACGGCGAGACGGTTACGGTGCCGATGGATCAGCTTACCGAGGGCGATATCATCCATCTTGCCGGCGGACAGCAGATCCCGGCGGACGGTGAGGTCGTCGAGGGTACTCTGAATGTCAATGAATCTCTTCTTACCGGTGAAGCGGACGAGATCGAAAAGACCGAAGGTGCCAAGCTCATGTCCGGTTCCTTTGTTGTCTCGGGAAAAGCAACCGCCCGTCTTACTGCGGTAGGCAGTGACTGCTACGCAGCCCAGCTCACGACCAAAGCCCGTGAGATCAAGAATAAGAAGTCCGAGATGGTCAATAATATCGAGCTGATCATCAAGGTCGCCGGTATCATGATCATCCCTCTCGGTGTGGCTCTTTTCGTTGAGGCGATCACCTTGAATGGAAAGACGATCAGTGAAGCGATCGTTTCGATGGTCGGTGCGATCATCGGTATGATCCCGGAAGGCCTTTATCTTCTTCTTACTGTTGCCCTTGCGCTCGGCGCGATGTATCTGGCACAGAAGAAAGTCCTTCTCCACGACATGAGAAGTATCGAGACACTTGCCCGTGTTGATGTGCTCTGCGTCGATAAGACCGGTACGATCACATCCAATGAGATGAGCGTTACCGAAGTATTCCTCCCGGGAACTGTTCCGGACATAGTGCCGTCCGAGACGG
>DFFH01000118.1:0-10006 GCA_002368805.1 Mageeibacillus sp. UBA3781
TACGATAATCCGGATGCCGATAATGGACCGAAAGATATCAAGGATACACTCTCCGAGTTCGAAGAACTCACCGGCGAGATGTATGACCGTCACGTCTATAAATGCAGCCAGTGTGGCGGTGAAGTTCTCGTGTCCGGAACGGAGATCTCCACAAGATGCATCTACTGCGGATCGACATCCGTCGTATTCTCCAGGATCTCGAAGGAGAACCGGCCGGATAAGATCGTGCCTTTCTCCATCACGAAAGAAGAAGCCATCGAGACTGTAAAGAAAAACATCCTTTCCGGTGCTTTTATGCCGAAAGGATTTAAGAAGATCGATCCGGAGCTTGTACGCGGCATCTATATCCCGTACTTTACCTACGACGGAGCGATCTCCGACACGCAGCATCACAGGATCGGACTTTCGGAGAAGTCTTATGTGTTCGACGGAAGCGCCGAGTTCGAGAATCTCCTGGTCGAGTGCTGTACTGCCCTAGATGACCGCTCCACGGCGCTGCTCGAACCATATAATGTAAAAGCCGCCGTTGACTTTGACACATCGTATCTCATGGGTTTTTACTCGAATATTCAGGATATTACTCCGAAAAAAGCAAAGGGCACTGCCGAACTGAAAGCAAAGACGATCTTCAATGCCCAGATGCGTAAGATCACGAAAAACAGCACATCAAAGAATGTATCTTCGCTTCCGAAGCTGGAACTGGAGCGCACGGGATATATTCTCCTTCCCGCCTGGTTCATCACGATCACTTCAAATAACACGCCCTATACGTTCCTCGTAAATGGCCAGTCCGGCCGCTGCACCGGTACCGCTCCCTGGAGCAAGGTAAAGGTCTTTGGAACGATCGCGGCTGCGACAGCCGCACTATGGGCACTGCTCTTTACATTACTTACGAAAGTCGAAGTGCCACATATCAATAAAATCACGGATATAGAGAAAGCGGATTATATCATGCTAAGAGGCGGACCTCAGATCGCTGCGGGACTTATCGCTCTAGCGGCCGGCATCACTCTGACTATCGCGATCAAAAAAATTCTGCGTCTGTACCGGAAGCTGAAGCGCACCGGTTCCGTAACGACGCTTATCTTCGCAAAGAAAAGACAGGGAGGTGTCAAATGATTCAGGTCCTGTTCACTATATTGTACTCGGACGTGGGTGACGATATAAGAGAAAAATGGCATAAGAGTCTGCTCGAGGATTCTCTGCGGGACCTTCGGGTATTTGCCGTCATCATCACGCTGGCCCTCTGCATTCTTGTCCTGGCTGTCGTCATGCTGGCCGTGGCGAAGATCCTTGAAAAGAAGAATGATTACGGTGATGAGGATGAGATGCAGATGCGCAACGATAAGTCATCCTACAACTCCGTCAATGCCAAAGTGTACTCGGAACTTGCCTCCGGCTCCATCAACTGTATGAAGCACTTCCGGTACGACGACGTCACTAAGCGATAACCATCTCTGATCAGATGATCTGCACCGCACCCTTCGGCCGGATCCTTACGATATGACATGCGCCACTTCCGAAAAGTCCCTCCAGTGATGCGGTATATTCTACGATCTTTTCCTTGGGAACAAATGCCTGGATCGTCCCGGCAAATCCGCCGCCATGGACTCGGCAGGCACCGTTTCCCCCGAGTATCCTCCGGCTCATCATAAGCGCCAGCGGGATCGCCTGCGATTGCGGATCACTGCTGCTATACAGATTCTGAAGAAGACTTGCGGAGGATTCACCGGATTCATTGACCAACGCCAGGAAAGCCGGAATATTGCTGTCTTCCAGTGCCCGGGCTTCTTTTCTTACGCGGGCATTGTCCGAGAAGAAATGTGCGCTTCGGAGGATCGCGCGTTCGGTGATCTCCGGGTCTTTCCGAAGCTTACTGATCCTCGCGTAAAACTCCTTCTCATCCACCTCGGAGAGCCGGTCTTTTCCGAAGAATCGTGCGACACTTCGCATCTCCCTCGGGATGGCAGAATACTCCTCGGAGAGGTCTGCATGACTTCCTCCGGTATCCGTAATGATCAGTGCGAGTCCTGATTTATCGAAGTCAAATTGATGTGTATCTATCTTTGGATCTTTCGAATAACCGAAGTCGATCTCCACCAGACCGCCCACAGAAGATGCCATCTGATCCATAAGTCCGCTGGCCTTGCCGAAATACCAGTTTTCTGCAAATCTTCCGATCTTGGCGATCTCGACAGGACCGGTCTCTCCGCCATTGTCCCGGCAGTCGATGATCTTTCCCAGAAGCACTTCAAAAGCTGCCGATGAGGAAAGACCGCTTCCGGGGAGGACCGTCGAAGTAATGTATGCATCAAATCCTTTGACCTTTACGCCACGTGCGCAGAACTGAGCAACGACACCGCGGATCAGCGCCGCGGTCGTACCCTTCTCATGCTCTCTCGGCAAGAGATCGGATATTTCGATGCAAACCATGGGATATCCTTCCGATTGTATCCGGATCTCATCATTTTCTGAAGAGGCAACGACAGCAATCGCGTCCATATCGATCGATGCCGCCAGGACGCAGCCCTTCTGGTGGTCTGTGTGATTGCCGCAGATCTCGGTTCTTCCGGGTGCCGAATAAATACATATGTCACGATCCCCGTCTTCCGGGAAGGTAGAGGAAAACATCTCAAGCGCATGGATATAGCGCTCTTTCTGTTTCTTTAGGATGTCCGCGTCTTCTCCATACAGTTCGGCAAGGGCATCATCCAGTGCGCATTCATTTATCTTCGTCAATATATCGCTGATCTTCATGGAGAAACCTCCTTCTATCTCGAATATATGCCGGTCCTTATTTCCTTTGCGTATGCTTCCGCCAGGGGAAGGCCTTCTGTCGCAAGTGCGATCTGCGCTTCTCTTTCATTATTATACGGAACAGATAGAATTGTAAAGGAGATCGGGGTTTTTCCCGAGCTTCCGAGATCTCCCTGCACAAGGAGCGCGTGGGCACGCGGGACTCCGATACTGTTGCCTACACTTCCGGTATTCACAGCATATCCATCGTGAAGAGATCTCACATACGGACGGTGACTATCCGCACAGATGAGGCTGTCATATTTCGTCTTTTTATCGGAAGAATAAAAACCTTCCTTAATCATCTCATCCGAATCATAGCCCTGATATAGTCCGGCAATCGGACGCCCGTGGACCAGGCGGATCCGAAGCCCGCTGATGAGGATCTCATCTTCCAGAGGAAGTGAATCGAGCCACTTGATACGGTCCTCCCCAAGCTGGTTGTAGAAGAAACTGTTCTCCCTGGCATAGATATCTCCCGGAATATCTCTTCGAAAATAACTCTTACAGATCCAGTCATCCCAGTTGCCCTTGAGGATGTGATCACAGTTCTCTTTTACCCAGTCACAGGTCTCGCAGTTGGAGGGGCCTTTTCCGACGGCATCTCCCAGAAACCAGATCTCGTCCGGTTCCAGTGTCTTGATATGTGCTGCCATCGCTTCTGTCGCAACGATGTTCCCATGCAGATCTCCGAGAAAAACGATTCTACTCATGTCTCTTCTCCCTGATATCCAAGAAATGCGGAAAATGCCTCCACCTAAAGGCGGAAACACCTGTCCTTACCTGTTTATGATAATACAAATCGAAGAAGAAATGAAAGTCTAAATCTGTCCCTCAATGAGGACACGATGTCGTTTTCCGGAAATCTATAGTAATATGGATGCATACAGATTTTAAAGGATGATCAGAAGGATGAACCTAAACGAAGAGATCTTTTCCAGAACATACGGAATCTACGGTCCGGATATGGCCCGTCTTTTTGACGCGCATGTAGCCGTGATCGGACTCGGCGGTGTCGGAGGTGCGCTTGCACTGTCACTGGCAAGAGCCGGCGTCGGACATCTCACCCTGATCGACGGGGATATCGTTGCCGAGTCGAACCTCAACCGCCAGATGATCTCTTCCCGGTCCGTCTTAGGACAGAAAAAAGCGGATGTATGCGCCAAACTGATCTCTGACATCCATCCGGAGATCAGGACACGCGCGATATGCGAGTTCATCAATAGTGAGAATATGGCGGAGTTTCTGTCCGGAGTGGACTATGTTGCGGACGCCATTGACGATGTGCGCTCCAAGCTCGATCTGATCGAATACTGTACGAGAAATGCCATCCCGATCATCAGCTCGATGGGAGCGGGAAACAAGCGCAACCCTTGCGGCTTCCGCGTGTCGGATATCTCGAAGACGCAGAATGACCCTCTTGCAAGAGTGATCCGGCAGCGCCTGAGGAAGCGTGGGATCAACCATTTGAAAGTCGTATACTCGGAAGAACTCCCGGGCAGTGCTTTTGCCAAGGAAAGTGACGCTAAAGAAAACGATACGGAAGCGATCCTTCCCGGCTACACGAAGAAGAATCCTCCGGCAAGTTCGCCATTTGTACCATCGGCCGCCGGGCTTCTTATCGGCAGTGCAATAATAGAAGACCTGCTCAAGTGAGCAGGTCTTTTCGGTTTCTATCGGATGTAAGTTATCAGATCACATGGAACCCGGCTTATACGTAGGAACGATCTCCTGGACGTATTTCTTGATGTTCTCGTCATCTTCCTGGCTGTCGAGGTCGAGTTCTTCGATCTTCTTTCTGAGCCATTCATCATCCATCTCGATCGGCTTTCCGATAAAGATGAGCTTGTTATCTGTCGTCTGCATACCTTCCTCGTCCATGAGCTTCTCTTCATAGAGTTTTTCACCCGGACGAAGACCGGTATATACGATTTTGATATCGACATCCGGAGTCAGACCGGAAAGCTTGATGAGGTTTCTGGCCATATCATCGATCTTGACCGGATCACCCATGTCGAGGACGAAGATCTCGCCGCCCTTTGCGTACTGGGAAGCCTGAAGTACGAGAGATACCGCCTCCGGAATCGTCATGAAGTAACGGATGATGTCCTTGTGCGTAACCGTGACCGGGCCGCCCTCTTCGATCTGCTTTCTGAAAAGCGGAATAACGGAACCATTGGAGCCGAGAACGTTACCGAAACGTACAGCAACAAAATTCGTATCCGGCGTACGACGATTCATCATCTGGATGACCATCTCACAGATACGCTTGGATGCACCCATCAGGTTGGTCGGGTTAACGGCCTTATCTGTGGAAATCAGTACGAAGGTCTCAACTCCGGCATGTGCTGCAGCAACGGCAGTCTTATAGGTACCCATAACGTTGTTCTTGATGGCTTCGTTCGGGCTGTCTTCCATCAGCGGGACATGCTTATGCGCCGCTGCATGGAAAACGATATTCGGCTTATACTTCTGCATAACACTCTCGATACGGTGAGTATTACGTACCGAGCCGATCAGCGTTACCAGATTCAGCTTGTTGTGATACTTACGGACCAGTTCCTGCTGGATGTCGTAAGCACCGTTCTCATAGATATCGAAGATGATCAGCTGCTTCGGCTGGTGTGCCGCGATCTGACGGCAGAGCTCGGAACCGATGGATCCGCCGCCGCCGGTAACCAGGATCGTCTTTCCCTGGAGCATCTGGAATACTTCGTCGTTATTGATCTCGATCGGGTCTCTTCCCAGAAGGTCCGTAAGTTCAACATCTTTCAGACGGTTAACACTTACATCACCATTAGCCAGCTGATATACACCCGGAAGGACACGAACCTTCGCACCTGTCTCTTTACAGATGGACAGGATATCTTTTTTATCTCTCGGAGATGCTGTCGGCATAGCGAAGATGATCGATCCGATCTCATATTCGGCTGCTTTCTCAACGATAGCGTTTCTGCCTCCGACGATCGGAATGCCGTAGAGCTCTCTGCCGATCTTCGCCGGATTATCGTCGATGATACATACCGGTCTCTGGTTCTGGTGCGTATCGCTCTTGAGTTCACGGATCAGGATGCTTCCTGCGGAACCGCCGCCGATGATCATAACATTCTCCAGTTTACCGGTCTTATACTCGAAGCTCTTGCTGTACTGGTTGCGCAGATAACGGACCAGACGATAAGAGAACCGGACGACCACATGAAGAACGAATGCGATGAATACACCGAAGAAATAGAAGGATCTCGGCTCATCGATCTTTAAGATAAACTTCGTTGCCACATAGCAAAGTACGATCACGGCATACGCTTTGACCATCGTAAAGGTCTCATCGATACTGACGTAGGTCCAGATACTGTGATACAGCTTAAATACTAAAAAGACCGCTATAGTGATGGCACACCAGATCGGAAGGATCCTCAGATATGTTCTGAAATAGTCCTTCGGGATGCTTTGGAAACGCATATCGAAGCGGAGCCACAGCGCGGCAAAAAAGGAAAACACGACTACCAGAATATCCGCGATAACGATCACGATAGAGTGGGTGACCCACTGCATGTCTATTTTCTTTTTTATTTTTTCAGGTTTATTCTTTTCCATTTATTCCCTCAACCACAGCAAATAAATATATAATACATATTAAACAGATAATACCATAAATCTAATATGCTTTCGAGATATTAATATACATTCCCACAAGTGTCAACACATAAATATCAATTATCAAATTTCCTCGCGATTTCGAATTTACTTAGCCGGAGAGACTAATCGGAGATCTTCCGGTCATCTCCTCTCCATCAAAACAGGCCAGGATCGCTGCCAGAAGGTTCGGGGAATACGCACTTCCCGCGCCATCGGATGGCGGGATATCCGTCAGTTTTCCGGAGCAGTATGCGAGGATCACGGCATCCGCATCAGGAAAACGGGCCGAGCAACATGCTTATACTCAGGATCAGTGCAGGAATTTGTTTTTTCGCTTAATCGTGTTCATACCAAATACTTCTACATGGTTTTCTGATATAATTAAACAATAAAATATCTGACGTTGATAATCAATCAGACCGTACAGATCTGACACATTAATTCATTTGCTTTACAGGAGGGGAAACAGCATATGGGTATGGTTCAGAAAGAATTCAAAAAAGGCGAAGTTATCGTCAAAGAAGGCGACAGCGGCAAGAGTTTCTTCTTCCTTTTGGAGGGTGGCGCCAGTGTTTACGGTGGTTTCGGTAAGAACAATCAGATCAAGATCGCAGATCTGGAAGCCGGTGAGTTCTTCGGTGAGATGGCGATCCTTGAAGCATATCCCAGAAGTGCAACTGTAGTTGCCAAGGGCAATACGCGGGTCGTCGAGATCCCCGGAAATGAGATGAACTCATTCTTTGACGAGAACCCCGACATGATCCTCGAGCTGATGAGACATCTCGCAAGCAGGATCCAGGTCATGACAAGTGACTATGCCGAAGCAAAAGCACTTCTTCGTGAACTTCGCGGTGCAAAAAATGATAATACGAAGAAATCGCTCTTCTCCAAGATCAAGAAGCACATCGACGTTTATCAGACAAACAAGAACAAGATGATCGAGACGACAAAGTCCTTCGATGTGAAGTTCGATTATTTTGCGGACAATGGCGCCGATTATACCAAGTCTTTTAGAAAAGGCGGAATCATCTGCAACAAAGGTGACGAGAGCAAGTGCATGTATGTATTGCTCTCCGGTGAAGTCGGCATCTATGACAACTATAAGAAGCCGGACGAAGAGAAACTCGCCTCTCTGGAAGCCATCTCCTTCTTTGGAGAAATGGGTATGTTCTCTGAAGACCCCAGAACTGCTTCCGCGGTTGCTGAGACAGATAACACAAAGGTCGAGATGATCGATCAGAACGATATCATGGACACTTATAAGACCAACCCGGAGAAGATCGAGATGGTCCTCCGCCACATGTCTTACCGCTTAAGAAGACTTACCTCTGATTTCTTAAGTGCATGTAAGGAGATCACCGAGAATTACAACAGCTGATAGTACTTCCTTTCAGTTATCCGTGAGTTCATTTTTCAATATGGTTCAAAAAGAATACCCGGGCATCGCTGCCCGGGTATTCTCATTAGAGGGGGTATATTATGATTATGAGAAGCTGTCTATTATTTTGATGTTGCCTCGTCTTTGTCATCCGTGTTTCCGTTTAATCGGATCATGATGACTGCGAGTACACTTGCAATTCCGAAAAAGATAAGAGACAGCTGAAGTTTTTCAAGATTAAAAGCAATCGCTGAGATAGCCATGCATACCGCAAAAATAGCAAATACGATCTTGAAAAGTGCTTTTCCTGTACGATTTTTCATTGTTCTGCCTCCGCGTCATTCCCTGTTCTATGACTCTATCTTACCTTTGAAAGGTTAAGTCATCGTCAAACGAAGTTAAAGAAAGGGTTAAGATTGATACGAGGCACCAGTCTTTGGGAGGATGGCCGAACTCACACGAATTCAGTTTTATACATCTACACAGATATAAATATCCATGTACTCTGTACCGTCTTTCTCATATTCGTACTCGAAACAGCCAAGAACGGTATCGTCCTGTCTGCCCTTGATGTTATTTGCATCCAGGTATTCCATGATATGCTTATATCCGACAGGGATACGTTCGAACGGCTGTACCATCGGATCTTTTACCGTGATCACCGCATAGCTGGCTTCCTTGTTATCGCAATATTCCACGCCTTCGCAATTTGTCCGGAAACCATCAGGAAGAACATATGCAGCCGCATATCCGTGCATGCCGAAACGCATGCTCTGTTCCTGGGACACAAACGGGAAATCCCATCCGATCCGCTTCGCCTTCGGATCCGCGGCAAGAAGGCCGCTCTTATCCGCCCAGTTTTTCATATGAGTCAGCACGTCATCTTCCGGCTCCTGGGAGATAATGGCATATTTCGCCATCCGGAAAGCAGGCACTTTTCGGATCGTGACATCAGAGTAGATCTCCCCTTTAGAAGTCAGATCGCCTCTGACCAGTTCATCCATATTACAGGAAAACAGAGAACACATCTCCACCAGCTTGGGAAGTTCCGGTGTCACTTCGTCCGACTCCCAGCGGGAAATGGTCTGTCTGCTGACACCCATCTTCTCTGCAAGCTGGTCCTGTTTCAGCTTATTGATCTTACGCAAATATTGAATATTCTTTCCTACATTCATGGTGTAATCTCCTCATATTTATAGAACATTCTGTCGGCCGAAACAGTGTATCCGGATCTTCCCGATCCGTAATGTCATTATGTCATATGGAGATTTACAAGTACACCAATCAGAACGTGCAATTCAAGAAGATCATGTCGCACCGGCTTTACATTTTTCCACAGACTATGGAACAAGAAAGTTTTGTATTGGTCAGCCCACTTTTTCCATCGAATCTATTCCTAATTGTCGTCAGATTATCATTCTTGTCAACAGGACTACCTCTCTAATGAAAAAATACGTAATCACAAGAAAGCTGTCAACTCTTTTCGGCGTTTTGGCAGAATATTTTTCGGCGTTTTGGCAGAAGCTATCAAACTTTTTCTGCAGCATTCAATCTCATCTTCATTGACGTTTATCTTTTGACCGTAATTGTGGTCAAATTTGTGGTCAAACGACATTTTTACACAAAAGAAAAATCCTGAACATCCAATCAGGGACATTCAGGATTTGGCGGAGAAGGAGGGAGTCGAACCCTCGCGCGGCTGTTACACCACCTAAAGCTTTAGCAAAGCCTCCCCTTCGGCCTCTTGGGTACTTCTCCATGCCGAAGTCATTTGCTTCTATTGAAGCGACATGAGATATTCTAACATAGAAAGTCAAACATTTCCACAATTAATTCTCTTTTTCTTTATATAGGCCTCAAAGCGCCCTTAAGATGGCACTTTTCCATAACGGGAAAGGTCCAGGATGGTATAGCAGGAATCAACAAACGTGATATAATTACTCGGAAAATGAAAAAGAAACGGGGAATTAGCAGTTATGTCTGAAACTCAGGGAAATCCGTCAAATATCGATCTTTCAATTGTAAAACCTTATACTCCTACCGAGGCTCAGGTCAAAAGATATACTTCCAGGAAGATTGCCTCAGCTTGGACCTTGTTTGGGGGATCGCTCGCAGTTCTGGCAATCGTGATCGTCTGTATAATCCTTTTCGTCAGCATCTTTCACGTTATCGTATATAGCGCCAAGATCATTTTCG